>JAYSTV010000641.1:0-4918 GCA_043719425.1 Acidimicrobiia bacterium
ACCGCAGCGGTCATCGACGGTACGTCGCGCTCCCAGAGAGCCACGTGAACCGCCCAATCGGGCCGTCCTTCGGTCTTGTACTGCCGGGTGCCATCGAGGGGGTCAATGATCCACACCCGGGCGGCAGTCAGTCGGGCCAGATCGTCGGCCGACTCTTCCGAGAGAACGGAATCGGCCGGACGGACACGCGCCAACTCGGCCAGGATCAGCTCGTTCGCTTCACGGTCACCGCGATCACCGAGCGAATCGGCATCGTCGTACACACCTGGTTCGCGCCGAATGTCTCGCAACAGTCGCCCGGCACTCCACGCCAACCGCGCCGCCAGTTCGGTGTCGGTCTCGATGGATCCGTCGTCGTTGGTCGCCGTCACGGCTCCCGACCGTACCGGACGGTGCGAGGATCATCGGCGCCATGACGAGCGCACCGCAACGACTTCTCGATCGACTCCCGCCGATCGGTTCGGATCCGAGCGATGTCATCGACGGATTCTCAACCTGGGCGGCCGAAACCGGGCGGCCGCTGTATCCGCATCAGGAAGACGCCGCGCTCGCCCTGGCCTCGGGGTCCCATGTGGTCCTGGCCACGCCGACCGGGTCGGGCAAGTCGATGGCGGCCATTGCCGGCATCGTTCTGGCCCGCAACGCCCGACGGCGATCGGTGTGGACGGCGCCGATCAAGGCGCTGGTGGCCGAAAAATTCTTCGAGATGGTGGAGCTGCTCGGACCCGATGAGGTCGGCCTGGCCATCGGCGACGCCTCGGTCAACAGAGACGCGCCAGTGTTGGTCTGCACGGCCGAGGTCTATACCAACCTGCTTCTCGGTGAGGCTTACCTTCGAGGTGACCCCCCGGGCTTCGCCTGTCTCGACGAGTTCCACTTCTACACCGACGCCGACCGTGGCTGGGCCTGGCAGGTCCCGCTGCTCCTCCCCGGTGACACCACGTTTCTGCTCGCCTCGGCGACCCTTGGCGACGTCACTGCGCTCGCCCACGATCTGGCCGAGCGGTCCGCCCGGCCGGTCGAGCAGATCACCGGCGTCACGCGGCCCATTCCGCTCTTCCACGAGTGGCGCGCCACGCCCCTCGCCGAGAGCATCGTCGATGCTGTGGAACGTGGGCTGTACCCCGTGTACCTCGTTCATTCGACGCAGGCGGCCGCTGTTGAGCAGGCCCAGTCGCTCGTTTCCCTGCCGCTGACCACCCGAGAGCAACGCGAGGCAATCGCCGCCGCCGTCAAGGGCGAGAAGCTGACCACCGGCTTCGGACAGACCCTGGCGCGCTACCTCCGCAACGGAGTCGGAGTCCATCACGCCGGGATGCTCCCCCGTTACCGACGCCTGGTAGAGCGCCTCGCGGGCGAAGGTCTCCTGGCCGTGATCTGCGGCACCGACACGCTTGGTGTCGGGATCAATATTCCCATTCGGACCGTGTTGTTCAGTGCGCTTACCAAATTCGACGGGCAGAAGGTCCGCACCCTTCGGGCACGCGAGTTTCACCAGCTCGCTGGACGCGCCGGTCGCCCCGGCTTCGATCCCGACGGCCATGTGTGGGCCCAGGCACCGGAGCACATCATTGAGACCCAGCGCGCCCTGGGCCGCGCCGGGGACGATCCAAAGGCGCAACGCAAGGTCAAGCGCTCGCCTCCGCCCAAGGGTTTCGTCCACTTCGACGAAGCCACCTTCAACCGCCTCATAGCGGCATCGCCGGAGCCTCTTGTCTCGCGCTTTCGCGTGACGCCCAACCTCGTGGCAACGGTGCTGTCGCGCCCCGACGGTCCGGTCGTACTGAAGGACCTTCTCCGCACGAACCATGACACCCCAACCCAGAAGCGGGCTCACATCAAGCGGGCCATCCACGTGTATCGCTCCCTGGAGGCGGCCGGCGTCGCCGAACGTACGCGCGCTGATGATGGGACCTGCACCGGCGTTCGTATGGGTTCGGTGATCGACGACGGGACCGATGACCGCGCCGACGTTCGTTTCTCATCGCCGCTTGGACCGTTCGCCATTGAGGTGATTGCTTCGTTTGACCGTGACGAACCGACCTACGTGCTCGATGTCGTCAGCGTGGTCGAGTCCATCATCGAGAATCCGCGAGCCATAGTGTTTGCGCAGGAGAAGGCGGCTCGCGGTCTCGAGGTCGCCCGCATGAAGGCCGCCGGGGTGCCGTACGAAGAGCGAATAGAGAACCTCGACACCATCACGTGGCCGAAACCGCTGGCCGAGATTCTCGACTCGTGCATCGAGCTCTACCAACGCACGCACCCATGGGTGTGGGAATCGCCCGAGCCAAAATCGATCGTGCGCGAGATGCTCGAAACGGGCGAGACGTTCACCGGATTCATTCGCCGCTACAAGCTGGAGCGAAGCGAAGGTTTGCTGCTCCGCTATCTGACCGACGTGTGGCGCACCCTCGACCGGTCCTTAGCGAATGATACGTACACAGATAGTCTCGAAGACGTCATCGAGTGGTTGCGGCTGCTGTTGAGTGCGACCGATGCCAGCCTGCTCGACGAGTGGAAGCGCCTCTCGGGCGGCGAGGTCCCCGAACATCACGCCATCGCTGCGCCAAAGGTGGCCGTTGGCCCTCCCCCGGCCTGGCGGACAAGCGTGCGGACCGCTGCCTTCGGCTGGATCGAACTCCTCGCCCGCCAGGCGTACCCCACGTTTGCCGAGCGGGTCGAAGGGTCACCTCCCTCGTGGGACGTCCACAACTCCCTCAACGACTACTGGGCCGAGCACGCCACGATCGAGACCACCAATGAGGCGCGCTCGGCGGCGTTCTTCACGATTGACGATTCAACGCCCGATGCCTGGACGATCACCCAGCGGTTGTGTGACCCCGAGGGTGACGGCGATTGGCGCGTGGTCGGCCACGTTGACCTGGTGCGGGCCGAGGCTGAAGGTGGACCCACCTTGGTGTTCAACGCGATCGGTCGACTCGGATTGTTCGGCGAGTCCGCCCGCGATCCCGTCGACGTCTGAGTCCCCGCGCTACTCCGTTGCCGCGGTCGGGACCCGGTCGTGGTTGGCTCCCACGAGGACCACGAGCAACACACACGCTTCCGAAAACGGGTTTCGCCACGCGTGGCGCGTTCCGTTCTGGACGACCGTGTCGCCCGGGCCGAGTTCGACCGTGGCACCGTCATCGAGCTCAAGCACACAGCGTCCCGAAATCACGTATTCGAAATCGACGGTCGCCGTCGTGTGCATGCCAGGACTGTCCGGCTCCATGTACGCGGCGAGACCGGGGAGCAAGGTCTCCATTTCGGCAAACGCCGCGGGGATGTCCAGTCCGGCCAGGTCGGTGACGGTGGTTGCTGGCGGCACCGAGAACATCTCGACGCGGTACCCGCCAACGGGCGGAAAGTACTTCGCGCTCGGTGGCCGAGAGCCATCATCGGGAAAGCGCATCGGTCCGTCGGCGCCCCACAATCGATGGAACTCGGTGTCCGGTAGCAAACCAAGGGTGATCGGCGGCACCCGCTCATCGCTCGCGAACACGGCCTTTCCGGACGGCGAGTGGCCGGTGACAACACGTCGAACGTCCATGGAGGATTCCTGTCGGTTGAGGTGTCCCGGACACTACTGACGACGAACCCGAGGTGCGATTTCGCTCATCACCTCCGTCGCCCTCCCGCCCGTCCCCGCCGTCCGTCGGACGAGCCCACCTCAGCGAGGGCCGAACCAATCCGGGTCGACGCGCTGACCAACGACGTGGCATCGGCTCCGGCAAAGGACAGCCGCACGAACGCCGCCGGCGGCTCGGCCAGCCAGAACGGACGCCCGGCGCCAACGCGGACGCCGCGCCCTCGGCAGGCATCGACGAACGACGCTTCGTCGGTCCCGTCGGGGAGGCGAGCCCAGAGGACCACACCACCCTTCGGCGGATCGATGCAGAGGCCCGGCGCATCTCGGCCGAGGGCGTAGGTCAGCGAGTCTCGACGATGACGAAGCTCAGCGCGCAGGGCTTTGAGGTGACGAGGCCACGCCGGCCCTTCGAGAACGTCGGCCATCGTCTCCTGCAGCAGTGGCGCAGCAAAGAAGTCAGCAAGCAGCCGCGCCGCCCGCAAACGCGACCACGCCGGCCCTCGGGCGGCGACCGCGGCGATGCGCATCCCGGGTGCGCAGGCCTTCGAAAACGACCGCAAGTAGATCACATGACCGTGCTCATCGTCGAGGGCCAAAGGGCTGGGCGACGGACGATCGGGGTCGAGATCCAGGTCGCGCACCCAGTCGTCTTCAACTACGAAGGCCCCGAACCGCTTGGCCAGGGTCAAGACATCGTCGCGGCGCGAAGCGGACATCGTCGCACCACTCGGGTTCGCGTGCCGCGGCTGCACGACAACGAGGCGGGCGCCGGTCATCGTCAGCGCGCGTTCCAATTCATCTGTCCGCATACCATCGCGATCGGCGGGCACGGGCGCAGGGACCAGACCCGCCATCACCGCCGCCCCCATCGCGCCGGGATAGCCGGGCTCCTCGACCAGGACGGAGTCACCGGCACGGACGAACGTGCGAAAGATCGAGTCGAGCGCGGCCTGGGCGCCCGGTGTGATGAGGATGTCGGAAGCTGCGAACGACGGGCCGAGTTCCGCCGCCACCAGGCTGCGGAGGCGGGCCATCCCCTCGGGCAGACATCGATCCCAGGAGCTGGCGCGCCGCGCGGCGCTTGCCCCGGCGCGAGCAAGAAGCTCGTGCGGCTGCAGCCTGATGTCGGGGAAGCCATTGTCGAGCACTACTTCGGCGCCCGTGGCGAGCGAGCCGAGATGATCGATGCCCGTGGGCACGGTGGGCGCCCGGCCGAGCACCGAAGCCTGCCACGACGTGTCGAGTGGGGAATGGCGGGCATCGCCCGTATGCGTCCCTTTGAGGGGGGCATCGGCCACAAAGGTGCCGTCACCCGGCTTCGTCACCAGG
>JAYSTV010000642.1:0-11747 GCA_043719425.1 Acidimicrobiia bacterium
ACCGGCGTGGGCAGAAAGGCGCGCGTCGAGATTCGCCCCCGGAGCGCGTCGGTCACGGTCGTTGTTGGTGTACTCACGGCCGTCGACGATTCCACCTCCTTGACCGATCGACCAAGTCGGCCTTCGTCACAACGTCGCTGTGCAGTCCACACGGCCAGCAAAGAGGTTCTCGCCATCCGGCGGTGTGGAGGACTCGGAGCACGACCGCACAGATGGGTGTCATTCGCGCGCAGATCGGCGCTTCCAGCGTCAGAATCACCGATTTGGAGGTGAGGTGCGCGGTCGGCGGCGTGATCTGTGCTGCCGGGGCGCCGATCTGTGCGGGCCTGGCGCGGGCCTGGCGCGGCTCGCCGTCGCGGCGACGTTGGTTCGCCCTCAGCCAGCCGTTTGGGTGGGCGCGTTCAGCGTGAGGAGGCGGGCGGCGGCGAGGCCGCCGAGGGCACCGAACAGGTGCCCTTGCCAACTGACGCCACGGGTGGTGGGAAGCAAGCTCCAGAGCAGCCCTCCGTAGAGGACGCCGACAACGACGCCAATCAGCACCTGGCCGACATTGCGGGCGAAGAAGCCTCGCGTGAGTAGGTACGCGAGATACCCAAAGACCACCCCGCTCGACCCGATATGCACTTCGAGCGAAGAGCCAAACACCCACGCTCCAAGCCCGCTCGACACGGCGACGATCACCGTGACCGACGCCAGCTGTTGTAGGCCGCCGAGTCCGATGAGCACGCCCAACACCGCGAACGGAATGGTGTTCCCAATCAGGTGCGCAAAACCGGCATGAAGAAACGGCGCGAACACGATGCCCCGCAGACCGATGAGCCGGTGCGGCTGTATCCCGTAGGCGTCGAGACGATGGTTGGCGACGGTGTCAACGGCCTCGCTGACCCACTGCGTCGCCAACATGGCCCCGACGCCGACGACGCCCGCTTGACGACCCGACTCGACGCCCGTCTGACGGCCCGACGCGGGCAGTGAACCGGGCATCTAGTGCCCGGTGAACGAGGCGGGTCGACGTTCCAAGAACGCGGCGACGCCTTCGCGGTGATCATCGCTCTTGAAGCTGGCCGCCAATGCGGCGGTGTGGGCTTCCATATGGGCGGAAAGGTCGCGTCCGAACCCTTCGTAGACGAGTGACTTGATGAGCCGCAGCGACATGGGCGAGCCCGGTAAGAACCGCTCGGCTTCAGCGTGCGCGGCGGCGGCCAGATCCTCCGACGGAACGATCGCACTGAGGAAGCCGAGGCGCAGGGCTTCGTCGGCGGTGATCATCTCGCCGGAATAGAGCAGACGCAATGCAGACTGGACCCCGATAAGACGGGGGAGCAGCCACGAGCCGGCACCGGTGTCGGGAACAAGGCCGCGATGGCTGAAATTCCAGGCGAATCGGGCATTGGGCGTTCCTATGCGTACATCACAATGTGAGCTGTACTCGGCGCCCATTCCAACTGCAGGTCCATCGATGGCGGCAATGACCGGCTTGGGGCAGGCGACGGCGGGCCACCACACGTCGTGATCGTGCGCCCCACCTCGCAGGCCTCGGTCCGTGCCGGGAATGGTGGCGAGGTCGGCGAGATCGGTTCCCGCGCAGAACGCTCCCGGGACACCGGTGAAGATGATCACCCGAGAGCGGTCGTCGGCCGCCGCCTCGCGAAACGCGGCGATCAGATCGTTCAACATCGCGTAGGTGACAGCGTTGCGCTTTTCCGGACGATCGATGGTGATCGTTCCAATGGAACCGGCGACCTCGTAGCGAATGTGCGTGCTCATCGGCTCACCGTAGCCAACACCGCGTTCATCGTGGTGTGGCGCCTACGAGGCGAGGTGGACGATGGTTTTGCCGATGTTGCGTCCCTCGAAGAGGTGACAGAACGCCAGGCCCACGTTGTCGATGCCTTCGAGCATGTATTCGGCGCTGCGCAGCCGACCCTCGGCAATCCACGTCAGCAGTTGGCGACGCGCCTCCGGGTAGCGATCGTGATTGAAGTGGGTCATGAACCCCTCCATGCGCG
The DNA here is from genome assembly GCA_043719425.1 of Acidimicrobiia bacterium. Taxonomy (GTDB): domain Bacteria; phylum Actinomycetota; class Acidimicrobiia; order Acidimicrobiales; family JANYDT01; genus JANLQX01. Next base: position 2,010 of record JAYSTV010000642.1, read on the forward strand.
CATGATTCGTCACGAGCGAGAACAGGTTCGACGGTCCGGGCAACGGGTCACGTTCGTTGTAGGTCGCCACCGCGCCGCACAGCACGATTCGGGCCCCGGGCGAAATTCGGGCGAGCACGTTCTCCAGCAGCGGGCCCGACACGTTGTCGAAGTAGACATCGATCCCGTTTGGGCATGCCGCCGCGAGTTGGGCGTCGACATCTCCGGTGCGATCGACCGCCGCGTCGTAGCCCAGCTCGTCGATGAGCCGACGGCACTTTTCGACGCCGCTGGCGATGCCGACGGTACGCGCGCCGAACACTTTCGCGATCGGTCCTGCCACCGATCCGACGGCACCGCCGGCCGCACTGATAACCACGGTTTCGCCGAGTTTTGGACAGCCGATGTCGGAGAGACCAAAGTATGCGGACATACCAGTGTCGCCGAGTATCCCGAGATGCCAGCTCAGGGGACAGTCGAGATCCACGGGTACTCGCACGAAGAAGTCGGTCGCATCGGTGATCGAATACTCCTCCCACGCGAGTCGGGCCATGAGGAGCTCGCCGACCTGGAAGTCCGGGTGGCGCGACTCGACGACACGGCCGAGGGTGAGGCCCATGACGGGAGCACCGATCGGCATCTCCGGGAGGATGTGGTCGGTGCTGCCTTCGTCCATCCAATGGCGGAAGCCAGCGTCGAGAGACACATAGAGGTTTTGCAGAACGACTTCGCCATGGCTCGCCGCTCGCAACGAATTGGTGACGACCGCAAAATCGCCTGGACGAGGCATACCTTGCGGCCGACGGGCGAGAACAACCGAGCGATACGTGGCAGTCGTGGCAGTCGTGGCAGTCGTGGCAGTCATGGCAGTCATCGCAGTCTTGCGTGCTCTCTCCGAAGTCGGTTCTTGCTCAGGCCCCGTGTCCCTGGGCCATTGCTTCGGCGGTGAACTGGGCGAACTTCACGGTGTCGAAGGCCACGACCAGACGCGGATCGGTCTCGATAATGACGCGATGTGGGGAATCGAGAAACTTCTCGAAACTACGTCGATAGGCCTCATCACGGTGGAGCTGGAGACCGGCGAGGGTCGGGTAAAACCAACCTTTGATCTGATCAAAGTCGGCGTCGCCCGGCGCGTGAACAATCGAGTCGCCCTTGTACGTGGCGGTCTTGCCGTTGCGATCGATCACGATGGCCGACTGCGGACGTTTGCGTAGCGCCGGCACCCGCTTGCGGCGGACCGCGCAGGTGGTCCAAAACTTGCCGTCGGCGTAGACGTAGGCCACGACGACACCGACGGGGTATCCATCCACAGTGGTCCAATTGAAGACGCACGAACCGCCCGGCCCGACGAGCGCAACGAGCGCGTCGTCGTCGAGTCGCATGGAGGTGAGGTCTTCGTAGTCGACGGTTTCGCTGCTCATGGGGTCCTCGTGTCGTGCGTTGGGTTGGATGGGATTGGTTAGAGAGCGGGGTTCACGCGCAGCAGCAGTTTGCCGCGATGGCCACCGTTGAGCAGGAGTCGCAAGGTGGCCGGAAAGTTCTCCACACCAACTTCTTCGTGCTCGGGCATGACCAGTTCACCTGACGCCAACCAGCCGGAGAGGGCCGCTTCGGCTGTGGGGAACTGGGCGTGGAAATGGGTCACGGCGAAGCCCTCCATACGGGCGTGGCGCTCGGCGAGCTTGAGATAGTTGCGCGGCCCTCGGACGTCGCCCATGTTCTGATACTGCGAGATCGCGCCACAAATGACAATTCGCGATCCCTCGACGATCTGCATGAGGACCGCATCGAGGATGTCGCCGCCCACGTTGTCGTAGAACACGTCGATCCCGTTGGGGGCGAGTTCTTGGAGCCGGGCCGACACGTCTTCGTTCTTGTAGTCGATGCCCGCGTCGAGATGGAGGTCGTTCGCGAGGTACGCGACCTTGTCCGGCCCTCCAGCGATGCCGATCACCCGTGATGCGCCGGCGAGGCGGGCGAGCTGCCCGGCCATGGAGCCAACTGCGCCAGCGGCACCCGACACCACCACGGTGTCACCCGGCTTCACGGCACCAACCTCGAAGATTCCGAAGTACGCCGTCATCCCCGTCGTGAGGCCGAGCCCGCCGAGATACGCCTTGGGTGCGACCAAGCTCACGTCGAGCTTGCGCAGCGCTCCCGCGGGAAGCGCGGCGAAGGTCTGCGCGCCAAGCGGTCCAAACACGTGGTCGCCGGGGACAAGAGTGTCGTCGTTGCTTTCCAGCACCCGTCCAACGCCCAGAGCGACGACGGCCGCGCCAATACTGGCGGTGCCGTGGTACGCACCCTCGTCGAGCACCGTTCGGATGAAGGCATCGATCCCGAGCACGTCGACCTCGACGAGTGCATGACCCGGCGCGAGGGCGGCCACGGGCTCGTCGACGATCTTGAAGTCCGAATCGAGCGGGTTGCCTTGGGGCCGGTGCACGAGCACCACTTTGCGATTGATATGTGCGCTTGACATTTACATTCCTCCATCGACAGAAAGGACTTGGCCGGTGACCCAAGCGGACGCCGGCGAAACGAAGTACAGCACGGCGGCACCGAGATCTTCTGGCGTTCCGAGGCGTCGCATTGGGAGGCGCAGCATCTTTTCTAGGCGGGGCAGGTCGGTGTCTTCGAGTTTCATCGCCGTCATCATGATTTCCGTGGGCACCGCGCCCGGCATGACGCAGTTGACCCGAATACGCGGGCCGAGCTCTTTGGCAAAGGACACCGTGAGCGAGTTCACGCCGGCCTTCGCGGCGGCATAGTGACCGCTGCCGGGCACGTTCATCACTGCGGCCCGTGACGAGATGTTCACCAATCGACCTCCATCTCGCATGTGACGCGCCGCGGTCGTCGTGCATACCCACACCGCCGTGAGGTTGAGGCGAAGAGTCGCTTCCCATTCTTCGGGGTCGAGCTCCGTGAGCGGTGTTTGGACCGGAGAGCCACCGGCGTTGTTGACCCAGATGTCGAGGTGGCCGAACTCGTTCACCGCCGCCATCGCCAAATCTTCAACGGCGGCTGTGTCGGTCACGTCGGTGGCGACCGCGATGGCCCGGCCGCCCCGCTCTCGAATACCGGCGGCGACTCGCTCGATCTCGTTGGTTCGTCGAGCGGCGCACACGACCGCCGCTCCGGCGTCGGCCAGCGTGGTGGCGATGCCCTCACCGATCCCGCGACCTGCACCCGTCACCACCGCCACGTCGTTGGACAGATTGAACAGTTCGTGCATGCGGCGCTCCCGGTGAATATCTTACTGGCGGTAAATACTATGGCATCATGACGAGCAGCGCGCAGTCGAAGCGCGAACGATTCATCGGGAGGGAGTGCCGTGTCGAGCACAATGATCCAATGACTGATCGAGCCCGACGTCGACCCGGCCGCCCCTCGGGGAGCGCGCACCTCGTCGACCGTGAGCGCATGCTCGATGCCGCCGAGCGAGCCATTCGCCGAGAAGGCAGCGGCGTATCCATCGACGAAATCGCGCGGGAAGCCGGAGTCACCAAGCCGATCGTCTACGCCCGAGTGGGGAACCGCACCGAGCTGTCCGACGCGCTTGCGCAACGTTTGGCTGATCGTCTGATCGAGTCGGTTTCCGCGGCGATGGTCAAGCGTCGCACCGGCCGGACGCGTCTTGTCGCCATGATTCGCGCCAATCTCGAAGCGCTTGCCGAGGACCGGGAGTTGTTCTTCTTCGTCTCCGGCGGCGCATCGGACGAGATGCCCAAGCGCACCCTCTACCTCGCCGGTCAATCGGCCAAGCCGATGGCCCAACAGTTCGCCGCCTGGCGCACCGCGGCCGGACTCGACCCAGGCATTGCCGATGCGTGGTCCTACGGCATCGTCGGCCTGCTGAACATGGTGTCTCTGTGGTGGCTCACCGACTCCGCCGAACCGGCCGAGCGAGTGGCCGAGCAAGTCGCCGAACTGCTCTGGTCTGGTCTCGGAGGCGCGCTGACGACGCCGCCCACGAGATGATGACCGACACCGAACTGAGAGCGCTCGTGGGCCACCGATTTCCCGGTGGTAGCTACCGCGTTGCGCACTGGGAAAACTGGTTGCTGACCGACTGTACGGGCCGCGCTCCCATGCCCGACGACCTGGTTCACCCGGTCGTGCTTTTCCACGCACCGATTCTCGGCGCGGGCACGTCGATCGCTGAGCTGTTTCGCCTCGGCCACGCCGCGGGCGCTGGCTCGGTCGGGCTCGAAGGCTACGACTGGGAGTACTTCCGGCCGCTGCGTGAAGACGTCGACTACCTCGTGTCGGGCGGCATCGTTGAGGCCGAACGAACAACGAGCGATACGGGCGCAATCGTTGATCGCGTGGCGTTTCAGATCGATCTCCACGATGGCGACACCCACGCGGCCCGGGTCACGAATCGTTGGAAGTTTCGCCGGGTCGAGAAATGAACGTGCAGACCGGTGACGCCATCCCGAGTTGGACGATGGAGCGTGTTGATCCCGCTCGCATGAAGACCATGGCGGCGATCCTGCGCGATCCCTATCCCGTCCATTGGGATCGGACCGCAAACGAGGTGTTCGGCCTCGGCGGCCGAGTCATCAACCAGGGCCCACTCAACCTCAGCTACATCGTGAACATGTTGATCGAGTGGGCCGGACCCACGGCCATCCGACGACTCACGGTGTCCTTTGGTGCACCGGTGCTCGATGGCGATCATGTCGTTGCCGGCGGTCGCGTGCGAGCGCTCACGGTGATCGACGGCGAGGCGCGCGCAGAATGCGATGTATGGCTGGAACGCCAAGGCGAACATGTTGTTGACGGCACTGCCGTCGTTGCCACACCCGAACCGAGGAGCTGACAAATCCATGGAAACTGCCCTGCTGCCCAACCCGAGTCCGAGCCCGAACCCGAACCCGACCGACCCGTTGATGTCGCCCAGTGGCACGCTTCTCGAACGGGTGGCGGCTTTGGCCGACGACATCGGTCGCGCCGGTGACGAAGCACAGACCTTGCGTCGCTGCCCGGACTGGGTCATCGATTCGCTCATCGACAAGGGTTTTTTCCGCTTCACCATTCCCCGTGAACTCGGCGGCGAAGACGCTTCGATCGCCGAGACCATCGAGGTCCTCGAGGCGATTTCCGCCATCGACGCGTCGGTGGGATGGAACGTGATGCTCGGCTCGGAGATCAACGCCATGGCCGCCGGCGGCATGGCGAGTGCGCTGGCCGCCGAGGTCTATCTCGACAACCCTCGCGTGATCATGTGTGGTGGAGGAGGGCCCGGGACGCGACCGTCGAAAGCAGTCGCCCAGCCCGACGGCAGCTACCGCGTGTGGGGTTCGGCCACGTTCATGAGCGGCTGCTACAACGCCACGTGGTGCTTCATGGTTGCGCCGGTCTATGAAGACGACGCGATGAAACTCGTGAACGGCGTTCCGATCGTCAAGCTGTGGATGCTCCACCGTGACCAGTGGGAGATCGAAGACACGTGGGACGTGTCTGGGTTGCGCGGCTCGGGAAGTAACACCGTGGTAACCGACGGTGGGATCGTTCCGACCCGGTTCGCCGGGGTCGATCTCGTCACCCTGCCGGCGCTCTACGACAACCCTGTGTACCGGGTGCCGGTGCCATTGCGTCTCGCTTACAACAAGGCTGCAGTGGCGATCGGTGTAGCCCGCGGTGCCCTTGATGCCTTCGTCGACCTGGCCAATGCCAAGACGCCGATGTTGTCGAGTGTGCTGCTCCGCGATCGTCCCGTGGCCCATTACCGGATGGGCGAAGGCGAGGCCAACCTGCGCTCGGCTCGCGCCTTTCTGGTCGAAGCCATGGGCGAGGTCGAGCAGGAGCTACAAGAAGGTCGCGACGCGCCGTCGGCGAGGGCAACCCAGATCGCTCGTCTGGCGTGCACGCACGCGGCGAACGCGTCTATGCATGTGGTCGACTCCGTGCACAACGCTGGCGGCACCACGGCGATGCGGATGGACAATCCGCTCGAGCGCAAGCTCCGCGACGCGCACGGCTGTGCCACCCATCGGTGGGTCGCCCATCCGCTCTACGCCGAACTGGGCCGCATCTTCTTGGGCCATGAAGCGAGCCCGGAGTTCGCCGGTAGCGGCGGGCCTGCTCCGGTCGCTCGCTAAGTCTTGGAAACTTGCCCCAGCGGAGCAATGTGACTTGACAAACAACTTACGGTGGGTAAATTCATATGCCGTAGGTCACTAGGCCCCACACGAGATCGACCCGCTGTCTTCGAAACCGAGGAGCGAGGCGAGCTCGCAGTCGAGCTGCCAGTTTCCGTCTGCTGACGAGCGCAACCACGCACAACCGAATACCCCCGAAGAGGAACCGGAGACACCCATGTCGATGACCGAAGACCTTTCCCGCCCAGCGCACCTGCAGGGCAATGGCGCTCCCGTGACCGAGGAGCTGACGCTCACGGAGTTACGCGTGTCCGGGACCATTCCGCCTGAGCTCGACGGCCGCTATCTGCGCAACGGGGCCAATCCGTTTACCGGAATGAGCGATCATCCGTTCTTCGGTGACGGCATGATCCACGGCGTTCGCCTCCGTGGAGGCAAGGCTGAGTGGTACCGCAACCGCTACGTGCAAACGCCGTTCATCAAGAACCCCCAGCTCAACATTTTGGATCTCGAAGTCGCGCTCGATATGGCTTCGTCGAAGGCCAACACGCACGTGGTCGGCCATGCCGGCAAGATCCTCGCGTTGGAGGAGGGTCACTTCCCCTACGTGCTTGATGGCCTGCTCAACACCGTCGGCCCGACGGACTTTGGGGGCAAGCTCACGGGCTCCTTCACCGCCCATCCGAAGATCTGCCCGGTGACTGGCGAGCTGCTGGCCTTCGGGTACTCGGCCATGGCGCCCTATCTCACCTACCTCCGAGTCTCGGCCGACGGTCAGCTCGTGCAACGCGAGGAGATCACCGTTGGCGGGCCGACGATGATGCATGACTTCAACGTGACCGAGAACCACGTCATCTTCATGGACCTCCCCGCCGTGTTCGACATGGACCTGGCGCTGCGCGGGGAGATGCCGATCAAGTGGGACGACAACTACCCGGCCCGACTCGGCGTGATGCCGCGCAATGGCACAAACGGTTCGGTCGTTTGGTACGACATCAACCCGTGCTACGTCTTCCATCCGCTCAATGCCTACGAAGACGGCGACAAGATCGTCATCGACGTGGCCCGCATGAGTCACGTGTGGCGCAATGGCGGCATGGATTTCCCGAGCCCAATGCTCTATCGCTGGACGATCGACACCAAAGCCGGCACCGTTGCCGAGCGTCAAATCGACGATCAGCCCGCCGACTTCCCCCGTGTTCCCGATAGTCGAATCGGCCTGAAGCATCGTTTCGGCTATCTGATGGGCTTCGACGTCGACATGAACTTCGAAAACGCCACGAGCAAGTCCGGCATGCTGCTCAAGTACGACCAAGAAACGGATACTCGTTCGGCGATCAACGTTGGTCTTGGTCGTCAGCCGGGCGAGCCGGTCTTCGTTCCGGCGGCGGGCGCGAAAAGCGAAGACGATGGCTACCTGCTCACGTATGTCTACGACGCCAACACCGAGCAGAGCGAGTGTGTCATCTACGACGCGTCGTCGATGAGCGACGAACCGGTTGCTTCCGTACATCTGCCGAGGGTGCCATTCGGTTTCCACGGGAGCTGGGTCAACGCCTCCGTGGCCGACTGACGGAAGGCGATACCCGACCGAGCCGACTGATACCGACCGATACCGACTGATACCGAGCGATCCGATGCCCAGCACTCCGCACTCCCTGACGGATGTCACCGTCGAATGGATGGCCGAGGCGTTGGGCGTCGCGCTCGACGGTATCGAGGTCGAAACGATCGGCGCGGGCCACGGGTTCATGGGCGAGTTGGCTCGGGTCACCTTGCACTCCTGCGTGCCCGGCGCCCCGTCGTCGGTCATCGTGAAACTGCCAACCTCGGACCCTGGTGGCCGCTTTATCGGCGAGATGATGCGGGTCTGGGAACGTGAGCACTTCTTTTACCGCGAGGTGGCGCCGCAACTCAACATCCGTGTTCCGACGGCACTGGTGAACATCCTTGACCCGCCGTGTTTGGTACTGGAAGACATGGCGCCGGCGGTGCCCGGCGACCATGTCGCCGGAGCAACGTTGGACCAGGCCGAGCGGGCGATCGATCTGCTCTCCCGCCATCACGCCGCGTGGTTCGAGCATCCACAGCTGATGTCGTTTAGTTGGATGCCTGGGCTCGATGATCCGCAGATCCTCACCATGGGCGACACGTTCAACATGGGTTGGCCGATGTTCCTGGAGCGCTTCAAAGGCGAGCTCCCCGAGCGGGTCCTGCGGTGGTGCGAGCAGTTCGTCGTTGGCATCCCGGCTTGGATACAAAGTCACTACAACGATCGTTCGACGATCGTCCACGGGGATTTCCGCCTCGACAACATGTTCTTCCTCGACGACGGCAGCGTGGCCGTGATCGATTGGCAGATGGCGATGCGGGCGCCAGGCCAGACCGACCTCGTGTATTTCTGCGCCAACAACCTCAGCGTGGAAATGCGTCGTGCGCATGAAGACGCGCTGGTCGAGCGCTACGTCAGCGGGCTACACGCCGCGGGCGTGCCGGTCGATGCTGTGACCCTCGAAGGTGTTCGTCGCGGATACCTCGAAGGGCTGTTGTTCTATGCCGTGTCGTTTGGCGCGAGTCTGCTCACGATCAACCCGGCCAACGAACGTGGCTCAGCCCTCTTCGATGCGTTGGTCCGACGCACCTTTACCGCCGTCGACGATCTCGATGTCGGAACGGTCCTCGGGTTTGCCTAACGCACCACACCACACCACACCACTGCCGTCCTTCTCACCGAACACCAGCAGTTCCCCTTCATTCCGTCTCACGAATACCAGCAGTTCCCATGCCAACCAAGGAGCGAACAAAGCCATGACACCCATGAAACGCCACGCCGCACGAACTGTCGTGTTGCTCACGGCGATCTCCCTCACTGCAACCATGGCGCCCTCGGCCCATGCAGCAACAAAAGCCAAGCTGACACCGTCCAACAACTTCCCGACGCTGAAACCGGCCACGGGTGCGGTGTTCACGATCGGCATGACCAACACCGAAGGGGCAGCCGGTGGACTTGATTATCCGGAGATTCGCACCTTCGCGCAGAGCGCAGTCGACTACTTGAACAAGCGCGGTGGCATGGGTGGTCGCAAGATCAAGCTCGAGGCGTGTGTGGTCAAGGCCTCGCCGGAAACGTCAGCGGCGTGCGCTCAGGAACTCGTCGGCAAGAAGGTCGACGCAATTCTCCTCGGCCTCGACATCTTCCCGGGGTACGCGACTTATGACGCGGCCGGGATTCCCGTCTTCGGGGTGCTTCCGATCCTGCCGGGCGACTACACCGCGAAGGCCGTTCTCTTCGGAGGAGGCAATGCCTCCTCGATGGCAGCCACGGCCGCCGCGGCAAAGCTCAAGTACAACGCCAAGAATGTCGGCATCCTCGCGGCCGACAATCCCGGTACGGCCGGCACCGTTGCTGCGCTCGAGGCATCGCTCAAGAAAGCCGGGATCACCTTCAAGACCGTGAAAGGCGGTGACAACGAGACCGATGCCGGCTACCAGGGCCTGATGCGTGAAGCTTCGAAGGACAATCCCGAGGTGTTGATCTCGCTGTACGGAAATGCCGGGTGCATCGGAACGATCCGCGGACGGGCGTCGCTTGGCATCAAGATTCCGGTGCTGTCCACCATCATCTGCGCCGGCGCGGACGTACGCG
>JAYSTV010000643.1:0-2024 GCA_043719425.1 Acidimicrobiia bacterium
GAACGAGGCGTAGGGGAAGCCGCACGTCTGACTGAACAACAGCTCGGACGAACGCCAATGTTGAAGGAGCGGGCCGGACGGTTGCGTCAACACCGACGGCGCCTCGACGCCGAGTTCGCTCAACTCCAACGCGATGGCGGTCCACAGCGCATCGGTGACCTCCCGAAGCTCCGGGAGGTCATACATCGGCAGTGAGGCAATCACACGGTCTGCCGGATGCGGCGCACGCGGGGGAGGGGTAGGGCACCGACGTCGGCCGGGAACGCCGGCTGGCATCGGGGCTTGAACGCAAACTGCCGGGCCACGTCGCGATAGCCATGAAACAATCCGGCGCCATCGGCGGCGATCTCGTCAGCATGAAGCGCGTCGGTGAGAGCGGGAAGTCGGAACCACGGCACGTCGGGCCGCTGGTGGTGCGTCACGTGCAGGTTGTTGTTGAGAAACAGCAACGACCAGAAACCACGTGAACGTACGACCGCGGTCCGCTCGACCACGTCGGGACGCCACGTGTGTTCAGCGAACGATCGGACCATCGTGAGCGAAGTGCCGAGGTAGGCCGATCCGACCAAGAATTCCCACACCGGTAAATGGGCCACACCGACCACCCAGGCAAACACCGCAGCCACCGCCACGAGATGCTCGGCCCAGATTCGTCGGGCCTCCGAGGTCGTGCGCAGGAGTCCGATCTGGGTGCGGAAGAACCGGACCATCGCAATGGCCGGCCCGACGGTGATGCGGCCGAGCAGGGTGCGGTTGAACCATAGAATCGCGCGAAGGGGACGGGGGAGGGCCTGCCACTCCGGGCCGCTGCGGTACGTGGACTCGGGATCGTCGAACGGGTCGGTTAGATACTGGTCGTCGTGATGGCGAAGATGACTGTTGCGGTAGTCGACGAACGGCAGCCAGATGGTGAGCGCTTGGCGGGCGACGAACTCACGGGCGAGGCGACTTCGCAGACCGTGGCCGTGCAATAGCTCATGCTGGAGCGAGCCCTGCCAGGCGGTGATGATCGCCAGTCCTACGATCGTGAGGGGCGCCGGAACCCAACGATGGGAAACGGTGATGGCGGCGAAACCGCCGTAGACGCCAATGATCACCAGGACGGTCGGCCACTCGGCCACCGCTTGCTTCTTTGGCCGATCGGCCACCCTGAACACCGCGTCCCTTCTTGGCTTGGCAATTTGTCAATCCCAGTATCGACCAGATCGAGACCAAACACGAGATCATTCCCGCTTTTCATGCTGACGAAACACGCGAGGCCGAAAATCTCACTCCAAGAATTTCAAGACGGCGTCGATGAAGGCAAAGGCCTCGGGGGTGGCGAAGTGGTCGGTGTTGCGCAGGATCTTGAGCGTGGCGCCTGGAATCGCCGCCGCAAGTGCGTCGGAAGGCCCGGCGAAATCCTTGTCGCCGATACAGACGAGGACCTGGGCCGACACTCGCTGGCACGATTCTCGGGTCACCGGGTTCGCCGGCATCGGTCGCCGGAGGCAGGCGAGAAGGGCGTCGGCGTCGTTGCCCGGAAGGGAGCCGTGGCGGGCCATGGCCTGGGCCCACGTGTCGGCCGGGTCGCCCTCGCCCCGCATCGCTGCGCCAATGGCGTCGGCACTGTTCACTGCTGCGGGGTCGGGGTCGAGGAGGCGGTCACCGATGCCGGCAAGGACGATGCGTCGGAACCGGTCCGGGTGCTGAGTGGCGGCGTGCAGCAGGGTCATGGCGCCGAGGGAGAAACCGACCGCATCGACCGGTTCGGGTGGGAGTGCGTCGAAGATCCGGGCACCGAGGTCGCTGTAGTTGGCCGGATCATGCGGCTTCGGAGCGGTGCCGTGACCGAGAAGATCAACACCGATGACGTCGGTGCGACCGATATCGCCGAGAAGCATGTCCCAGCCGGGTGCCTTCCAGGTCGTGGCGTAGGAGCCACCCCAGCCGTGGACGAGAAGGACCGGTCGAGCCATACCGGCAGGTTAGCGTCGAGCGCAAAGCATCACCCATCGGCGGAGCGAGGCAGGCAGACTGGACAG
>JAYSTV010000644.1:0-11722 GCA_043719425.1 Acidimicrobiia bacterium
AGATCCTGGCCATGCTCGCCGTCGACCGACGCGAGCGGGGACTGTTGCCCCACGACACGGTGGTCGTCACGGTCATGACCAACCTCGGCTTTCGTCTGGCCATGGCCGAGCGCGGGGTGAAGGTCGTCGACACTGCGGTCGGCGATCGTTATGTACTCGAAGCCATGCTGGCCGGCGGGTACGTCCTCGGTGGCGAACAATCCGGTCACGTGATCAATGCCGACCTGGCCACGACGGGCGACGGAACGCTGAGCGCGGTCCTCGTGGCCGACCTCATGGTCCGAAGCGGGCGACCCCTTGCTGAACTTGGATCCGTCATGACTCGGCTCCCGCAGGTGCTGCGTAATGTGAAGGGCGTCGACCGTTCTCGCCTCGACACTGCCGACGAGCTCTGGGCCGACGTGCGTAGCGTTGAAGCCGAGTTGGCCGGCCACGGGCGAGTGCTCCTGCGCCCGAGTGGGACAGAGGCGCTCGTGCGGGTCATGGTCGAGGCGCCCACCCATGACCTGGCGACAGCGGCGGCGAGCCGTTTGTGTCAAACCGTGGAGCGGGTCCTCGGGCAAACCCCCTGAACTCAAGGGCGGCGCCGGGTGCGCCGATGATTCGCTGAGTGGACGTTCAACGACTCATACCGGCGAACCTGCGTCCTCCGGCGACGGTGCGCGATCTCGACATCGATATCCAGCTGATCGAGGACCTGTTCTTGCGCCGGGGACTGCGTACGGAGCGTTCGAGCATCCGCCGGGTCGCGAACGAGATCGGGGTTACCCCGTCCATCGTGACCACGGTGTTCGACGACCTGCGCTCTCGCCAATACCTCGATGTTCTCAAACTGGACGGACACGACTACCACTACTCGCTGACTGAGCGCGGGCGTGATCGGGCCGAGGCGTCTTACAACAGGTGTGCGTACTCAGGGATCGCCCCGGTGAGCCTGGCCCGGTATCAGGAGATCTGCATTGAGTTGCGCGCCGATGTGGAAGTCAACTCGGCCATCGTCAACAAGGCGTTCTCCGATCTCGTCCTTTCCCAACGAACGATCGACCGCATAGGTCCGGCCTTCGCCGCCCAGCAGTCGATCTTCTTCTACGGACCCTCCGGTACCGGAAAGACGTCGCTCTCCGAACGTCTCGTGCGGATGTACAACGACTGGATCGTGGTGCCGCATGCCGTGGAGATCGACGGCTCGATCATCACGGTCTTCGACCCAACGCTGCATAACCCGGTGGCGAATCAGCCCGCCGGATTCGACCCGCGTTGGGTGGTTTGCGAGCGGCCACTGGTGATTGCCGGTGGCGAGCTCGAACTGTCGATGCTGCAGCTCAAACGAGATCCGATTTCGAAGGTGTATTCGGCTCCCTTGCAGATGAAGGCGAACAACGGCGTGCTCCTGATCGACGACTTCGGCCGTCAGCTCATTCAGCCGGGCGCTCTGTTGAACCGTTGGATTGTGCCACTCGAACGACGCATCGACTACCTGTCGCTCGACAGCGGTCTCAAGTTCGCCATCCCCTTCGAGGTGCTCGTCGTCTTCTCGACGAACCTGGACCCGGCTCGACTCGGCGACGACGCGTTCTTCCGTCGTATCCAGAACAAGATCTTCGTGGGGGCCACGACGACCGAGGAGTTCGACGCCATCGTCGCCATGGCGGCGGACCGTTTCGGCCTGCATCTCGAGGCCGACTCGGCGTGGCTGGTGCGCACGGTTTGTCGCGAGTTCGGTCGGAGTCGGTTGTATCCGACGTATCCCCATGACCTGTTTCGCATCGTGAAGTCGATCTGCGATTACGAGCGGGCTCCGTACGAAATCGACCGGGCCCGGTTGTGGCAGGCGGCGGAGCTCTACTTCACCGTCGGCTCGAGTGGTGACTGGAACGACGATCATGGCCTGGCCGCTTCCTTCACCGCCGAAATGACCGGCTCGGAAGGCACCGTCGGCGCCCAAGCCTGACCGGCCGAGTGCGTGGCGAGAGAGGTTGCCCGTAAGGATGTGGGCAATCCACCTCCGTTCGACGAACGGAGGTGACCATCAGCGACGCGCTCTCTGCGGGAATGGCCAGTGCGACTCGTCGATTGGAACGGCCCGGTAGCCTGGTTCGCCGTGCCCCCGACCGCCACTGCTGAGCTCACCGTTGGAACTCCCGTTGTTTCGACCGTCGCCATGCGCGGTGTTCCCGAGGGAACCACCGGCAAGGTCATTCACGTGCAGGGTCTGTCGTGGATCCGCTACTGGGTTTGGTTCGACAATGGCCTCCGGGTCGGCACGCTCGGGCGCAACAAGTTGGCGACAACCTCGGAGTGGGAGCGTCGCCACGACGTGGTCACCGCAGCGGTGGAACGCGCCGCCCCATCAGGCGACGCGGCCGACGCCGGTGCTGGAGGCGGCGGCGACGTCGGCGGTGTTCCCGGTTACCTCCTTGAGCGATCCAAGGCGGCTCGGGCTCGGTTTGCCGCCAAGAAGGGCTGACTTGCAGCTCCGCTGAGGCAACCGACCTCCGGATTCCGACTTGTTGCGGCGCTCGCAAGTCCGCACCTAAGTCCGACCGTCGATTGCGTCGAATCCCATCTCGGCACATCGCTCCATTTCGTCTTGCCAGTTTCTGGCCTAGCCCTGAGGTCGTTCGAGTGTGTGAATCGTCGCTGTCACGGGGGGCTCTTCGGTTCTACCGATCCTGCTGAATGGCCTTTCTCGCCTGGAGTATCGGGGCTACCACTCGGCCGGCGTCGTGTTGCAATGCGACGGACTGTGGATGGAGAAGAAGGCGGGGAAGCTCGCCGTTCTGGCCGAGGCTCTCGGTGAGACCGCGCCGAAAGGTCCGACGACGGGGATTGGCCACACCCGGTCGGCTACGCATCGCAAGCCCGTAGACCACAACGCCCATCCGCACGTCGACCAAGTCGGCAAGATCGCCATCGTCCACAACGGCATTTTTGAAAATTTCGTGCAGCTCAATGAGTCGATGATCGCCGACCGACACGTGTTCACGTCGGAGACCGACACCGAGGTGCTTGCCCACGTCATTGGGATGGAAGTCGAGACTGGCCTTGAACTCTGGTCGACTCGTCGATCGCGCGCGAAGCCGACGCGGTGCTCTACACCCACGCCAGTCCGGAGATTGGTGTGGCCGCCACGAAGACTCACCTCGCGCAGATCGTCGCCATGCAACTCTTGGCGCTCCATCTCGCCCAGGTTCGCGACACACAGCAGCCGGGCGAGATCAAGGTGCTGTTGGAACTCCCCGAATCGCTACCGGAGAAAGTCGAGGCGGCGCTCGGCCACACCGACCACATCACGGCTCTTGCCGAACGTCTTGCCGACACTCGCGATTTCTTCTTTCCCGGTCGCAACACCGGGTACCCAACGGCGCTCGAAGGGGCGTTCAACTGAAGGAGATCAGCTACGTCCGGGCCGAGGCGTATCCGGCGGGCGAGATGAAGCACGGGCCGATTGCGCTGATCGAGCCCGGGAGCGTCGTGATCGGCATCGCGACCGCGGCCGACTTCACGCCAAGATGATGTCGAACATGCAAGAGATGCGAGCACGTGGCGCGACCATCGTGCTCGTCGCCAACGCGGGGGACACCGAGACGCCGGCCCAGGCCGACGAGGTGCTCTGGGTCCCGTCGCTCCCGTCGAACGCCGAACTCTTCATGCCTGCGGTGAACGTGGTGCCCTTGCAGATTTTCGCCTATGCGTTGGCGAAGGCCAAAGGCTTCGACGTCGACAAGCCCAGTAACCTGGCCAAAACGGTAACCGTCGGTCGGGGCGGCCCCGGCGGCGCCAAGGCGCCAAGGCGCCAAGGCGCCAAGTGTGGACTGTGCGGCGGTCTGTGGACGTGTAGGCGCCGGGCTTGCCGTCCACACTCGGCCGCACAGTCCACACTTCACGAGCGGGCGGGCATCTCAGTTGCCGAGGCGCAGTTCGCAGGTCCACGGGTCGACGATCGTGATGCGGGACCGGCGGGGATCGGGCATCGATTGGAGACGACGGAGTCGATTGGCGATTTCCGCCGCACATGCGTCGGGGTCGTCGAGTATCCGGCCGGCCTGAAAGCGGAGTACCTCGAAGCCGACGCCCAACATGTTCTGGCGGCGAGCGTCGCGGTCGATCTGTTGTGCGCCCGAATGTCCGGCGAGGCCCTCGACTTCGACCGTGGCGCCTGGCTGGATGGCGGCGAGGTCAGGGAAGTACGAAACAAGGCGACTTCCGGATTCATCGATTACCCGTACTTCGACCTGTGGCTCGAGCCGGATGCCTCGACGACGCGTTGCCATCAGCAGCAACGTCTCGGGGTAGCTCCCCGTCGGACGGACGAGACCGCGCCGATCGGTGACCAGTCGAAGTCGAGCAATCCCGCAGCGCGTGGTCGTCGACGCGCAGAGGCGATTGACGTCGGCCAGCAGGGCTTCGTTCCATTCCGCTGGGCGACGTCGGTCCGGGCCGCGCAGTGCACTATTGAGCGCGGCCTCGACGGCGTCCGGACCGACGAATCGTCCGAGATCGCTCAACGTCCGGGCCGCTGACGTGACGGCCAGCCCATTGACCGTGACGATGTCCTCGGTGCTCAGGGTCCGAGTGCGAATCGCTGGCCGCGTCCTGAACCCCGACTCGAAAGGAACGGACAGATCGATCGGTCGACCGAAGACTCCCTCGAAGCCGTGCAGGATTGCGGCCGTTCGATGACTGAGGACGCCTTCGCCTCGCGCTCGCTCGAGGTGGGCGGCGAGTTCAGCGTGCCACTGACCGGTTTCGGTTCGCCCCTCGTCGGCCTGGACGTAGATCCCGTCGAACATTCGCCGGAGTTCGCCGTGTTCCAGGCGCCGGTCGATGACGCCTTTCGCGATACCGTCGCGGAGCAGCGCTCGTCGGGTAACCATGGAAATTGGGAGAGCTGGATAGTCGTTCGGCGCGGCTGAATGATTCATTCCGTCATGCTGCCCATCGCCGCGTCTTCTCCGCATCCCGCGGTGATTCGGCGCGCCGCAAACGACGTGTAGCTGTTGCCTCGGCGCCGGGCGGCGCCAAATGTGGACTGTGCGGCCGTCTGTGGACGTTGAGCACCATGCCTTGACGTCCACACTCCGCCGCACAGTCCACACTTTGGTGGTTTGGATGGACGGGCTTCCCTGGTACAACGTTGGCGTGAGCATTGTCGGGATTGGGGTCGACGCGGTTGATGTGGCGACGATGCGGCAGACCATTGCGCGGACGCCCTCGTTTGTCACGCGATGCTTCACCGAGGCTGAGCGCGCCTACGCCGGGCGAGCGGGTGATCCGGTTGAACGGTATGCAGTTCGTTTTGCCGCCAAGGAAGCCGTGATGAAGGCGATGGGCGTTGGCCTCGGCGCGTTTGGCTTCTACGACGTTGAGGTGGCTCGCGCCGACGACGGCGTGCCGTCGCTGGTCGTGACCGGCGCGGCTGCCGCGTTGGCGGCCGAGCGCGGCATCACGCGATGGCTCGTGTCGCTGACCCACACCGAGCTGGTGGCCATTGCCTACGTGGTCGCCGAGAGTGACTGACATGAGTCTGCCCGAAGGTCACTTGCCCCAGCGGAGCTGCGAGAGTTATCCAGTTGTCACTCCGGCGCAGATGCGTCGGATCGATGCGGCATCCGGCGTCGAGGAGCGGATCCTCGTCGAACGCGCCGGTACCGCCGTGGCTTGGGTGGCGCGAACCATGCTGGGCGGTGTCTACGGACGACGTGTTGCAGTGCTCGCCGGTCCGGGAAACAACGGCGCCGATGGACGAGTAGCCGCTCGTGTCCTTCACCGTTGGGGGGTTGGGGTGACGACGATCAATGTTGATCGAGCGCACCCACCCCCCGAGCGGATCGATGGTGTCGACCTGGTCATCGACGCGGCCTACGGCACGGGGTTCACCGGTGTGTACATTGCCCCGCTCGTACGTACACATACGAAGGTGCTCGCCGTGGACATTCCGTCCGGCGTCGAGGGAGCGACCGGCCGTGTCGACCCCGCGACCCGCGTGATGCCTGCCGATCGAACCGTGACCTTCGCCGCCTATAAACCCGGTCTCCTCTTCGGCGAAGGGGCGGGGTTCAGTGGCGACATCACCGTCGCTGACATCGGGCTCAACGTGCAGCACCCGGACCCGATCACGACTGAGCTGCTCGACGAAGCTACGTTGCTGAGCCAGCTACCTCGTCGCCCCAGGTCCGCTCACAAGTGGCACGGAGCCGTGCTCGTGATTGCCGGGAGTCCGGGCATGACGGGTGCTGCGCACTTGTCCGCGAGGTCGGCCGCGCGAGCGGGAGCCGGGCTGGTGCGACTGGCTATTCCGGGCGACCTGGCGACCGGTGACGAAATCGTCGGCGTACCCCTCGCCGCAAAAGATTGGAGCGGCCCTGCTTTGGCGGCGGCCGAACGATGCCGCGCCATCGTTGTTGGACCGGGTCTCGGTCGAGGCGATGACATCACGAGCGAGGTCCAGGCAGTGTTGGGCGATGCCGCGTGGCGGGCCCGACCGATTGTTGTCGACGGTGATGGGCTGGCCGCCGTCAACCGGCACGTGCTCCAAACCAGAGAGCTCGGAGCGACGGTCCTCACGCCCCACGATGGTGAGTTCGCTCAGCTCCACGGGGCGGCGCCCGGCGACGATCGCATCGCCAGCGCGAAGTTGCTCGCCGCCACTCTCGGCGCCGTGGTGTTGCTCAAAGGCCCGACAACGGTGGTCGTCAGTCCGTCGGGCAACACGACACTCGTTCGAGCTGGTGACGAGCGCCTCGCCACCGCTGGCTCTGGTGATGTGCTCTCGGGAATAATCGGCGCGTTCCTGGCGGCCGGGCTCGCTCCGCACGACGCGGCGGCCATGGCGGCTGCGGTCCACGGGGCGGCGGCGAAACGTGGTCGTCGCGTGGGCCTGCTCGCCGGCGACCTACCCGAACTCGTCGCGGATGTACTTACGGCCGCGGCCGACCAAACTGGACGGGTGAGCGAGTCCAGTGGGCACACCATGACTGAGCAGCTCCGGCTCTGCTCGATCCTTTCGTCGAGTCCAGTGGGCACACCATGACTGAGCAGCTCCGGCCGACAACGGCATGGATCGATATCGACGCCATCCGTCACAACGTGCGGGCCTTCATCGAGCACGTTGCGCCCGCTGGCGTGTGTGCCGTGGTCAAGGCCGATGCCTATGGGCACGGCGCGGTCGAGTGTGCTCGCGCGGCGATTGACGCTGGAGCAACGATGCTGGCCGTGGCTCTCGTGGAGGAAGGAATCGAACTTCGCGAATCTGGGATCGCTGATCGGATCCTGTTGCTGTCCGAGTTCCCCCGTGGCTCCGAGGTGGCGGTCATCGAACATGACCTAATTCCCACTGTGTACTCCTTCGACCGCATCGGTGCCCTGCACGCCGCCGCAGCGAAACCCGACACACCCGTGCATCTGAAGATCGATACCGGCATGCATCGCGCCGGTGCCCTTCCCCACGAAGCGTTGGCGTTGGCCCAGGCGATCGAAGCATCAACCGTGCTGTACCTCGAAGGTACGTTCACCCACCTCGCTGTCGGCGATGTGGTCGATTGGAACAACCCAGATCATCCGTATACATATGAACAGCTGGAGACGTTCGACGAGGTGCTGGCTTCGTTCGTGGCGGCCGGGATCGATCCGGGCATCTGTCACGTGTCGAACTCCGCCGGCGCGCTGGCGCATCCGCGGGCTCGCTACGACATGGTGCGCGTCGGCATATCGCTCTACGGAAACGATCCTGATCCGGGCTGCCTGGCCGACACGTTCGGTGTTGCTCTGCGAGCGCCGCTTCACCTCACGAGTCGGGTGTCGCACGTGAAGCGCCTATCGAAGGGCGCGCGGATTTCCTACGGCCTCACCTACGAGCTCGATGCCGATTCGGTCGTTGCCACGGTCCCCATCGGTTATGCCGACGGTGTGCCTCGGCGGCTTTCCGCGGTGGGTGGCGAGGTCCTGCTCGGCGGTCGCCGTTGTCGGATTGCTGGTCGAGTGACGATGGACCAGATCGTCGTTGATTGTGGTCCCGTCGATGGGCCCGGGGCCGAGGTCGAACGTGGCGACGAAGTCGTGCTGCTCGGTTCGCAGGGCGACGAAGTGATCACCCCGACCGAGTGGGCCATGAAGCTGGACACGATCTCCTACGAGATCACGTGCGGAATTTCGCAACGCGTGCCGCGGCGGTTCCTCGACGCCGAACGCACCGAACGCTCGGGGCGGAACGAACGTGGCTGAGCGTCATCCCGGGTTGATCACGGCCGGCCTGGGCTCGGCACTGATCGGCGGCGGATATGGCGCGCTCAAGTGGTTCGCTGGATCCGACCGTCGCCGCACCGGGGTTGATCGCGAGCGCCTGGCCCACGCCATGGACGAACTCGCTGAACCGGTGGGCACGCGCCATCACGTGTTCACCGCTCACGATGGTGGGCAGCTGCATGCCGTGGAGTTTGGCTCGGCGAGTGCTCCGCCCATCGTGTTGCTTCACGGGGTCACGATCTCGGCCGCGCTCTACAACCACACGCTCGTCGATCTCGGCGATACGTTCCGACTCATCGCCCTTGACTGGCGCGGCCATGGCCGCAGTCGTCCGGGCCGCGATGGGTACGGACTCAGCGTGTTGGCCCACGACCTCGTCACCCTGCTCACCCATCTCGACCTGACCAACGCCGTGGTCCTCGGTCACTCGATGGGCGGGATGGCACTCGGTCGGTTCGCGGTGGACCATCCCGAAGTTGTCAAGCAGCGGGTGATCGGCCTGGTGTTCTGCGACACGGCGGCTTTCGATGTAGGTCGCGGAGCGCCGGCCTTCTTGCGCCAGTTCTTCAGTCGTTTCGCCGCCGATCGTCCCGCGTTGGCCGGCAAGTTGGCGCAGATCCCGTCGGGTGATCTCGCCTACCTCATCGCTCGCAATGCGTTTGGCGACGATCCCGATCCAGTGTCGATCGAACAGATGCGGATCCTGTACGACGCCATGTCACCGGCGGCTATCACTGCGTCGATCCTGCCACTCTTTGACCACGACGTGCGCGCCGGCCTGCCGTTGGTCACCACCCAATCGCTCGTGATGGTCGGATCGAAAGACGCGCTGACGACACCTTCGCAGGCCGACGATCTCGTGCGGCTTCTGCCGAACGCCGGCCTCCATACGTTCCCGGGTTCGGGTCACCTGCCGATGCTGGAACGACGCCCCGATTTTGCCAAGGTGCTGGCCGACTTCGCCAGGTCGGTGCAGTAAGCGCGCTTACAGTAGTTCGCCCGCGGCAACCGCGGAGGCCAACGACGGTGCCGCCGGCAGTCTCGGCAGCAAGCAGGCCTGGAAGGCGTGATACACGTCGGGTTTGCCGGCCCATACCGACGATGATGGTTGGTTCTCTGCGTCAAGCTGATGCACCCACGAACCGTTGACGACGTCGACGAAATGTTCCTGGATAAAGGTCCACCATGTGTCGTAGTTCTCGCCGTAGAGATCATCGCCGGTGAAGTCCCATAGCGTCCCAGCGGCGGCGACCGCCTCGGCGGCGACCCAGTGCAATCGGTCGCGCACCACGGGCTCGCCCGTCCAGTCGACGGTGTAGACGAAGCCGGGCGCGTCGTCGACCGACCAGCCGTCGAGGGCGGCACGGGCAAAGATGGCTTTGGCCGACGACGTGAGCCAGCCGGGCCTCGCAGGCGCCGACGGAGCGGCGAGGGCGAAGGCGGCGTCGAGATCGATCAGGAGTCGGGCCCACTCGAACCCGTGGCCCACAGTTGAACCGAAGGGCCGGAACGGATCGGCTGGCTTGGCTTGGTTGTAGTCGAGGTCGGGCGTGCCGAGAGAGTTGAAATGCTCGGGGATGCGCCACTCGGACTGGCGGGCGTGGCGGCCAATGAACCAGTCGGCAATGCGGGTGGCTCGGTCAAGCCAGAGGAGATCGCCGGTGGCGTCGGCCACGGCGAGACACATCTCGATGCCATGCATGTTGGCGTTGGCGCCTAGGTAATCCTCGGACTGGGACCAATCGGTGTTCCACACGTCGACGATCCAGCCGTGTTCGTCATCCCAGAAGTGCGCGTCAAAGACTTCGATGGCATCGACGAGAAGCGAGTGAGCGCGGGGTCGACCGGCGACCGCTGCGCTCGACGCCGCGAGCATCACGAAACAGTGGTCATATGCGCGCTTTTGATCGTGGCACGCGGGATCGGTCGACGTGAACCAACCGTTGTGAACTGGATCGCGCAGCAGGGTCTGAAGGGCGGCAATGCCGTGATCGACAAGTTCGACGCAGTCCTCGTGTCCGAGCAGGAGACCGACGGCAAGCACGTGGGTCATGCGCGTGGTGATCCACGTTTCGATCGGACGGTCCAACATGGGTGCGCATGTGGAGTCGAGCCACGCAAAGCCACCGCTCGGGTGACGGGAGGCGCGAGCGGTCAGCAGTAGTCGATCGGTCTCGCGCGCCAGCCACAGGCGATGTTCCGCGCTCTCACTCATGGGATCCGCCCTTCTTGGCCCCGAGTCGTGCGGGCCATTGGAAGGGGCTCTTCCATCCCCACCGTTGGCGCGCTTTCCAGCCGAGGGTGAGGGCCAGTGCCACCATGGCCCAGCCGGCGAACACATCGATCAGGTAGTGCTCCCCTGAGTACACGAGGGCGAAGGCCATCGTCAGCGGATAGAGGACGAGGAGTGGACGCAGTGGCCTCCATACGAGGCCCCACAAGAACACCGTGACAAGGAGTGCTTGAGCGCTATGCAACGACGGAATCGCGGCAAAGGGGTTCACCGTGTTTTGACCCTTTTCGATCGCGCGACTGGCAAACGTGAGACCGACATGGCTCCAGGCGCGACCGGCGAGGACGCGTGGGAATGGGTCGATCAGCTGCTTTTGCGCGGCGTACCACGGCGGCGCGGTGGCGTAGAGGGCGAAGATCGCGCAGCTGACGAAGTTCACGGCCACGAACGTTGCCGCATACCAACGCCATTTCGTGCGTCGCGTCCACAGCACACCAGCGGCGAGATAGGGAACAAGGAAGTGCGATTGGTAGACCGCACTTACGACGATGTCGTACCAGCGCACGGTTGACCCGTCGGTCTTGAGAATGCGCTCGGATTCCGCAACCGGGAGCCGACCGAGTCCGGCCTTGGGTGACACCAGCCACCCCTGCAGTCGCTCGGTCCACAGGCGTCCTCCGCCAAGCCATCGATCGATGGTGATCTGTGGCTTCACCGCGAGCGGAGCGTCGATCCAGTGACCAACGGCGCGGGCAAAGTCGTAGAGGAACAGGGCCAGGAGGAACGGCACCCAACTGGCGAGGGTGACGAGAACATCGCGACGGGTCCGCCCAATGGTGGCGACGAGGGCGAGGCCGAGGATCCACCCGGCGATGATCTCTCGATCCGACGGAATTGCTTCGGTTGACCGCAGGTAGAGCGCGGTCCCCAGGAGATAGGCACCCATGGCGCCGATCCGCAGCCGAGACCAAACCGTGGCGCTCAGTCCGAAGAGTCGGGTCGGGTCGGGGTCGGCGAGAACCGGGCTCGCGGACACTTCCATCACCTTCAGGTTACCCGCCGTCTTCCCGGTGTTTGGCCCCGCTTCATCAGCAAACGCCAAGGTTGACGGCTTGGGTCGGGTTGAGCGTGTGCAAACCTCGACGCCCATGTCGGCCGTTTTGCGCGAGCGCATCCCCCGAGCCGCGCTGGCCGAGGTCGAGCGAGTCGCCTTGCTCATCGCCCAGGTACTGGCCCCGGGCGACG
>JAYSTV010000645.1:0-2017 GCA_043719425.1 Acidimicrobiia bacterium
CCTTGCACCGCGAACGCCGGGCCCACGTCGACGGTGTCGGGGGCGCGCTTTTGGCCCTTCGTTGCCTTGATGGCGTCGAGTTCCTCCTTCGACGAGATATCCGGCGACTGGCTATCGATCTTGATGCCGTACTTCTTGGCGAACGCGTCGAGCATTTCGCCATAGTTCGCCCAGTCACGCGGAAGGGCAATGACGTTGAGCTTGTTGCCACCCTTTTTCGCCGCTGCCTGCAAAGCCGAGGTCGAGGATCCGGCCTTCTTCGTCGCCGCCCCGGCCGCCCCTCCGAGCAGGCCAGGAAAGGCGGCAAGCGCACCGACGGCCGCGCTTGCTCCAAGGAATCCCCGGCGGGAAAGACCTTGCCTCTCATCGTTGATCTGATCGTTCACATTGTGGGTTGCGGCCATGGTCGTGGTCCTTTCGAAGGAGGAATTCCGCCCCAGGTACCGAGGCATGAAGGGACTTTCGCACAGGCCCAAAGACCCAAGTCCGAGACTCACGATCACTTCACCGACTGTTCGGCACAGCGGTGCAAACCGTTCGTTTGCTGTTCAGAGTTTGCTCCCGGGACCTGTCCCGTAGCCTTGCGAGCCATGACGTGGATGGACGAGATGGCTGGACTGCGAATGCCGGCCGAACACGAGCCACACGAGCGCACGATCATGGGTTTCCCGTGTCACGAGGCGCAGTGGGGCGACCATCTCCTTGAAGGCCAGATGGCGTGGGCGGACGTGGCTCGAACAATCGCCGACTTCGAGCCGGTCACGATGCTCGCTCGCTCCAAACATGTCGCACTCGCCGCAGACCTCTGCGCGCATACCAATATCACGATCGTCGAGATGGACCTCGATGATGCATGGCTTCGCGACATCGGGCCGATCTATGCCATCGACGCCGCCCGGTCTCGGCGGGTCGGGGCCGATCCCATCTTCAACGTGTGGGGCAACCTCTACGAGGCGCGCGGTCTCGACGATCGCGTCGCGTCGCGTTGGTGCGAGCTCCGCAACGAACCATCTGTACGCATACCTTTCGTGATCGAAGGTGGGTCGATCGCCGTTGATGGCGACGGCACCGTGTTCGTCACCGAGCAGTGTTTGCTGAACCCGAACCGCAACCCAACGTTGAGTCGGGCCGCGATCGAAGCGAACCTGCGGGCCGTCCTCGGCGTGACCACGGTGGTGTGGCTGCCGTACGCCATCGACGATCGTGACACCGACGGTCACGTTGATCTGGTGCTGGTGCCCGTGCGTCCCGGTGTTGTGCTGTGGCAGGGCTGCAACGATCCGGCCGACCCGGAGCACGACCGGTTGGCCATCTCGCGTCGTTGTCTCGACGGCGCCGTCGACGCACGCGGTCGGGCCACGAAGCTCATCGACCTCCCGACACTGCCGTACGCGGAGATCTGGGGCGAACTCCTCCCCGTCCCCTACGCCAATCTCTACATCTGTAACGGCGCCGTGATCGTCCCCGTCACCGGTCACCCCGCCGACCCCGACGCGCTCTGGACCATCGCCGCGGCGTTCCCCGACCGACGCGTCGTGGGCGTGCCCGGCGCGGTCATCGCCTACGGCGGCGGCGGCCCCCACTGCATCACCCAACAAGTGCCTAGGGTCAAGCGATAGGCGTCAACCGCCCCGACTGTCGATCGCCGCCTGCGCCTCGACTACTAGCTCGCGAAGGACACGGTTAACCGCAGTACTTACGCGCCCTTCCGCACGCAACGTGAGAGCTGGATGAACATCGTCGAAGCGAAGCTCCAGCAGCGTGGTCTCGCCGTTCACGAAAATGGCGAACGGGAATTCTTCAGCTCGGGATTCGCTCACGAATACTCGCAAGTGACGTGACGCCCCGGCCTTTGACACATCGCTCTCCAAACGGACTTGCCGAGTCCGGTCCGAGACAGGCCAGCGGCCCTCGTCGCCCCGCGACTCTGAGTCGAAGCTGACCATCTCCCATTTCCGTGTGATCGGTTCAACGACTTCCACCGCCGCTCCAAGTCGGACAAATTCGGATTCGACAA
>JAYSTV010000646.1:0-4876 GCA_043719425.1 Acidimicrobiia bacterium
GTCCATCGCGGACGCTGGTAAGCACGCAGATCACTACACGCATGGCGAATCAGCTCGTGCGCAACTCCACGATGACGCCGAAGTGATCCGACGCAACAACCCCATTGCGGGGCGTTGTCCCGAGAAGGCTGGCGCTGATCGGCACACCGACCCCCTTCGGACGGGGCCACGACACGAGCACGTAGTCGAGCCGCCGGTTCGGCCAGGTCGCATCGGCGAGGTGAGGGTTGCGCCGAGACCACGTGTGTCCGGGCGAGTCGTCACCGGCCATCTCCCACGCATCGGTGAGAACGAGGCCGCGCTGGGGCGGCTTCCGGCGCCCCGTAAGTAAGCGGATTTCGTCGCTGTCGGGTACGGCGTTCAGGTCGCCTCCGACCACCACGGGGAACGCCCGCTCGGGATCGGGCCGGCGCTCGATGATCTGCGCGCAGAGCTGTTCGGCCTGCGCCACCCGGGTCTCCGATCGGTCGAAGCGGTGCTCGAAATGGGTGGAGACGCTGGTGATGACTCCGTACGGTGAATCGACGGAGGCGAAGATTGCCGTTCTCGGCGTTCGCTCCCCGTGGGCGTCGACCAGTGCAATGGTCTCGGAGCCGAGGAGCGGCCAGCGGGACAGGACGGCATTCCCGAACGACTGGCCCCGCCAGAAGATCGTCGGCGTGCGGGCGGAGTGCCACCCGAGCGCTTCACTGATCAGGTCGACCTGATCAGCGCCCCCCTCCATCGCCCACACCTCTTGGAGGCACACGACGTCGGGCTGTTCCTCGTGAAGTGTCTCGATGAGCGCCTCGAGGCGTCGCTCGTGCTCGCCGAAGCGATGGCCGACGTTCCACGTTGCGAATCGGACGGCCACCCTGTCGATCGTAGGGCGTGCACCCTTCGGCCGGTAGCGTAGGGGCGTGCTCAAGACGACCGCGGTGACGAAGGACTTCGGCGATCTGGTCGCCCTGGAGGGCGTGAGCCTCAGCGCCAAGGCGGGTGAGACGGTGGCGCTCGTGGGTCACAACGGCGCGGGGAAGAGCACGCTTTTGCGGATCGTGAGCGGGCTGCTCGAACCCACTTCGGGCAGCATCGTGATTGGCGGCAACGATCCCGGCTCGATCGAGGCGCGAGCGGCAACCTCGTATCTGCCCGACAATCCTGTGCTCTATGACGATCTCAGCGTGATTGAACACCTTGAGTACGTCGCCCGGCTCCATGATCGTGACGACTGGGAGGAGCGGGCCTGGGAACTGCTGAACCGTTTCGGTCTGGATCACCGGGCCGACGACCTTCCGGCCACCTTTAGCCGCGGGTTGCGCCAGAAAGCCGCGCTATCCGTTGGCCTCGTTCGTCCGTTCGAGTTGTTGTTGGTCGACGAGCCGTTCGTTGGCCTCGATGCCACGGGTCGCGATGCGCTCGTCGAAATCCTGACCGAGTCGGCGGCCAACGGTGCCGCCGTGGTGGTGTCCACCCACGAACTTGGCTTTCTCGAGCGCGCCTCGCGTTGCGTGGTGTTGCGAGACGGCGTGGTCGTGCACGATGGCGCGCTCACCGCCGACGTGGCCCGCGAGCTGGTCTCTTGAGTCCCTCGGCGACCGGCGGTTTGGCCGCGCTCAGCGAGTTACGCCAAGCCCGCAAGGCCAATCGTCTCCAGGGCCTCCCGTGGGGCGAGACGCTCTATCGCGTGTACATCATTGTGGTTGGCGTCGGCGGCATCGTGTGGTGGTTGGCCACGATCCTCGGCGATCG
The DNA here is from genome assembly GCA_043719425.1 of Acidimicrobiia bacterium. Lineage (GTDB taxonomy): Bacteria > Actinomycetota > Acidimicrobiia > Acidimicrobiales > JANYDT01 > JANLQX01. The sequence goes on from JAYSTV010000646.1 coordinate 1,732, forward strand.
TCAGGTGTCAACTTCGGCGGTCGCCGATGTGCGTCGAGTCGGACCATCGGTCGTGGGGTTGGCGCTCGCCGTGGTGTTCGGCAACGCGCTGCGATCAGGGGCACGGGGCGCGTCGCTCACGATTGAACCGGCCGACGTAGCCCACGTGCTGTCGGCTCCGCTCCCGCGTGCTCGGGTCCTGCGCCGGCCCGCGATTCACTCGCTTCGCCGTGGCGCGTTTACCGCTGCGCTCGTGGGGTTCAGTGGCGGCGCGCTAACGGCGCCATTCCTTCCCGGCGGTCCCTTCCGCTGGGTCACCCTGGGGGCGGCTATCGCCTCGCTCCTCGGTCTCGGTGCCTCAGCCGTGGGCCTCCTCGCCGGAGGACGGAGGTTGGCGCCGCGTGTCGCCCTGCTCATCAGCACCGCCCTTCTCGGTTGGTCGGTGGCCGACGTGGTTACCGAGAGGCGGACCTCCCCGCTGTCGTTTGTCGGGGCCTCGATGCTGCTGCCGCTGCGCAATCCACCGAGGCTGGCATCGATGAGCGCGCTTGGTGTGGCGGTTGGCGTCGTTGTGCTCACCGTCGCCGCTCTCGCTGGTCTCGCTGGCGTTGGAATTGAGGCCGCCGAACGTCGGGCCCGGCTGGTAAGCCAGCTCCGTTTTGCGGTGTCCACGCAGGACCTGCGGGCCGTCGTGTTGCTGCGACGCCAACTCGCCTCAGAACGGGCTCGACGACGCCCGTGGTTCCGCGTGAAGGGACATGCAGGGCCGGGTGGTGCTGTTGTTACTCGCGGTCTGCGGAGTATGGCTCGATGGCCGGTCGCCCGTGCCAGTCGAGTGGTCATTCTGAGCGCGGTAGCTGGTGTCATGTTGCGGCTGTCCTACGAGGGTACACTCCCGCTGGTTCTGATAAGCGCGCTTTGTTTCTTCGTGATGGGCCTCGATCTGGTTGAGCCCCTTGCACAAGACGCGGATCGTCCTGATCTCCTGAAGTCCTTTCCTCGCCATCGCGGCCGTCTCGCCAATCGACAACTCATCGTGCCGGTGATCGCAGCCAGTGTGTTTGGTGTCGTGGCCGGCGGCGCCGCCATCGCCACCGGCGCATTGGTCTCGTCGACGGTTGGTCCGAGCGCGGAGACGGCCCTCGGGGTCTTTGTCGCCGCGCTGTGCGGTGCCATTGCCGGAACGCTCGCTGCGGCCGTGAACGCGGCGCAGGGACCGCCGTCGTTGGCGACGATGTTGTCCACACCCGAGCTGGCGTTCATGCGCACGTCACTACCGTTCATCATCACGATCATCGGAACGGTCGGCCCTCTGCTCTCGGCTCGGGTGTCGGCACTGAACGCCAAGACGCCGTCGGTATATCCAGGAATAGTCCGCGGCGTCCTCGTCGTGGCCCTGGTGTCCTACGGCATCGTGCTGTGGATCACCGACGGCGGGATCCGCGAACCGAAGTAGTGCTCGCCAACCGGCGTGTACCCGCGTCGAAGCGCCTCGACTCCGATGCGTTGGCGCGTCGATCCGCCCGAGCGCGGTGGGTGCGACGCCAGCGAGCCATCGTGGTCGCATGCCCGCGTGGAACCCAAACTGGAACCCGGTCGAGATCGACGAAGTCGGTCTCCTCGACGCCATCGCCGACTGTTCGGCGGCCATTGCCATGATCGAAGAAGGACAAGCGTCGGTGGAACCGTTTGTCGGCCGAGCCCGAGAGGATTGGGAGGGGCCGGCGCGTCTCGACTTTGACGACGACTACGCATCACTCGGCCGCCATGCCGAATCGGTATTCGCCGAACTCCGTCAGGCCTCGCTCGGCTTTCAGCGCGAGATCGCCGAAGCACACCAGGAGCAGGCGAGGCGGTGGGCCGACCAGGACCGCTGGCAGAAAGAAAAACTCGACGAAGACGTTCGCGAGGAGCAGTCCCGCGAGCAGGCGGCTCGTGACGAAGCAACGCGTAGGAGCTCGGTCACGCGCTGAGCGAGTTCAGGCGAGACGTGCGGCGACCCAGTCGATGCAGTTGGTAAGCGCGCGTATGTCGTCCGGGTCCACGCTCGGGAACGTGGCGATACGCAGCTGATTCCGGCCGAGCTTTCGATAGCTGTCCGTATCAACGATGCCATTGGCTCGCAGGACTGCGCTCACCGTGAGCGCGTCGACGCCGTCGAGATCGATCGTGGCCACCACGCCCGAACGGTTGGCCGGATCGGCGACAAACGGCGTCGCAAAGGAGCTTGCCGTAGCCCACGAGTAGAGGTGGCCCGACGATTCGGCGCAACGCGCCGATGCCCATGACAATCCGCCGTTTCCATTGATCCACTCGGTCTGCTCGGCGGCCAGAAAGATCGTGGCGAGCGCAGGAGTGTTGTAGGTCTGGTTCTTCGTCGAGTTGTCGATTGCGATGGAGAGGTCCATCGACGCCGGCACCCATCGCTTTGAGGCGGTGATCTTGGCGATGCGATCCAGCCCTCTCGGCGAGACGAGGGCGAGCCATAGTCCGCCGTCGGAGGCGAGGCATTTCTGCGGGGCGAAGTAGTACACGTCGAACTGCGCCGGATCGACGGCGAGTCCGCCGGCCGCACTCGTGGCATCAACGAGGACGACCTGAGAGTCGTCGGCTCCTGGTGGCCGAGCGATGGTCGTAGCGACACCGGTCGACGTCTCGTTGTGGGTCAGGCAATACGCGTCGATCCCGTCGTTGCCATCGGGCCGAGCCACCGCATGGGCTGCGGTTCCCGGGGTGGCACTGATGACCTCTGGCGCGCCGAGGAACGGCGCGGCCGCCGCGGCCTCGGCGAACTTCGATGAAAATTCGCCGAAGACGAGGTGCTGCGAACGCTCTTCGATCAAGCCGAATGTGGCGACGTCCCAAAACGCCGTGGAGCCACCGTTGCCGAGGAGAACCTCGTAGCCGTCGGGAAGCGAGAACAGTTCGCGCAGGCCCATCCGCAGTCGCCCAACCTGGTCCTTGACCGTGTTCTGGCGATGGCTGGTGCCGAGCAATGACGAGCCGGTCGCGGCCAGCGCCGCCAGGGCCTCGGGTCGGACCTTCGATGGACCGCAGCCAAAGCGACCGTCGGCCGGAAGGAGGTCGGTCGGAATACGAAGGTCGGGGGCGGTTGACACGGGCGTCGAGCCTAGAGACGCTTCGCCCGACGTTTCGTCAACATTCG
>JAYSTV010000647.1:0-11677 GCA_043719425.1 Acidimicrobiia bacterium
GCGCCGTGGGCCGACGGCACGATCGGTGGCGTGCTCGCCGCCAACGCCGACCACGGACGGATGCATTGGAAGTGGGTTACCGACGCCCAGGGCGACCAACACCGCGAGTAGTCAGAACAACGACACCTGCGGGTCGGGATGGGCCACCCGGCGCTCCAGGTCCAGGAGAAACTTCTTGGCATCCAGCCCGGCGGCGAAACCGGTGAGCGACCCGGTCGAACCGACCACCCGGTGACACGGCACGACGATGCTGATCGGGTTTCGCCCGTTGGCTGCACCCACGGCGCGAGCGAGTCCCACATCACCGAGGCGGCGGGCCTGCTCGCCGTAGGACACCGTCTCGCCATAGGGGATTTCGCGCAGTGCCTGCCAGGCCCGCTTCTGAAAGTCGGTGCCGGCTGGATCAAGGGGAAGGTCAAACGCCGTGCGGGCGCCGTCGAAATAGTCACCCAGTTGTTGGGCCACGTCTTGGCTCAGCGCGGTTGGCTTCTCCACGATCGTGGCGTCGAACCGCACTCGACCGATGCGTTCGTTCTCCCATAACAATGCGCGCACGCCCGTCGTCGAAACGACGATCGTAAGTTCGCCTACGGGTGACGGGCAACGATCGATGGTCAGGGTTTCGTTCATGACAGAACACTCCAGAGATGAAAGAGGGCGGCTGATCGCCACGGGCGCCAACGCTGTGATCGAGCGTCGAGTTCGGCGGGGCTCGATGGCAGACCGATCCGATCAGCCGCGTGCTTCACGCCAAGATCGGTCGGCAGGAACGCATCGGGTTCGCGCAACGCCCGAATGAGGATGTAGTCCGCGGTCCACGGCCCAATGCCGAAGCAGCCGCGCAACTGCTCACGTGTTCGCGGGCGATCAGCACCGATGTCGAGATCGACGGTTCCATCGGCGATGGCCCCGCAGAGGCCAACGAGTGCACGACCACGCGACCGAGGAATCGGAATTGCCTCGGGCTCGAGCGCGCCGATTGCATCGGCCGACGGAAACAGATGGGTCAAACCCTCCACCCCGGTTGCAAACGCCTCGCCGTGGGACTGCACCAGGCGACATGCCGTGCCGCGCGCTCCGGCGACCGAGACCTGCTGCCCGAGCACGGCGCGTACGGCGATCTCACCGGCATCGACGGTGCCCGGCACCCGGCGGCCGGGCGTGGAACGCACGAGCGTTGCCAGCACTTCATCAGTACACAGATGATCGTCGATGGCCGACGAATCGCTGTCGAGATCAAACGCTCGACGCAGCCTCGATGATGCCGCCGCGAGATCACCAATGTCCGTGAGTCGAAACGTCGCGGTCACCGCATCGTCGGCCAACGTCGCTTCGACAGAACCCGGCCCTCCGGGCAACCGCAACGTTCGCGCGTAGGTGCGCGTCGAGAGATCAACGGTCTCCACTCCCGGCACGGCTCGAACCCCAAGGAAACGCAACAAACCAGCCGCATCAAACGGTGTGCGCGCCCGCAAACGAATGGTGACGGGAGCGGCGCCAACCACCGCATCGGCGAAGCGGCGAGCAGTCACTCGCTGTTGAACGTTGAGAGCGCCGCGGAGCTCCGTCGGCGACGCGGCAAACACTTCGCGGACGGTGTCATGAAACTGACGAATGCTGGAAAAGCCTGCGGCGAAGGCGATCTCCGACGAGGTGAGCGTGGTCGTTTCGATGAGGAGCCGAGCGGTTTGGGCGCGTTGACTTCGAGCAACTTCCAGAGGGCCGGCACCGACTTCTTCAATGAGCACCCGATGGAGATGACGTTCGCTCACGGACAACGCCCGAGCGAGGCCCTTGACGCCTTCGCGGTCGACGAGCCCGTCGACGATGGAGCGCATCGCTCGACCAACGAGGTCGCCTCGGGTGTTCCACTCCGGCGACCCCGGCGACGCATCCGGCCGACATCGTTTGCACGCTCGGAAGCCGGCGCGCTGCGCCGAGGCGGCGGTGCGATGGAACGTGACATTGATCCGCTTCGGTTGAATTGGCGTGGGGCAACTGGGGCGGCAGTAAATGCCGGTGGTCCTCACGGCGATGAAGAACGTGCCGTCGAAGCGTGCATCTCGGGCTCGCATCGCGTCGAAGCATCGGTCGTCATCGAGCATGATCACAGTCTGCCGATGCCCAGCCCTCATTGTGAGCGGAAATCGGACATTCGCGTTCGCACCGCTGACATCGTCGCCATGGGCAATACGCCCGAGCGCCGCCCTGTCACAGGGCACCCGTATCCTGTGCCCATGACCATTCCCTCCATGGACACTCTCAAACACATCAGCGACCGTCTCAAAGCCAACGACATTGCCTGGTTCAAAGACCGCTTCCATGCCGGCGAGTTCTCCTGGCTGAAGGAACACCTTCCCGAAGGTGGTTACACCACCCTTGGTGAGCGAATCGAAGCCGGCGACCTTGGCCACGTGCGCACACTGTTCCGCGGGCTCGACCTTCCCGGCTTCGGCACACTCTTTGGCGGCGGTGCGGTCGCCGCGGCCGCGGCTACCGGCGTGGCCGGAGTCAAAGGCGCCGCCGCATTCACGTCCTCAGACAACAACGATCGTAAGAAGAAAGGCGCCGTGTGGATACTCCCGGTCGCCCTCCTCGGCGCCATCGCCCTCGGGTTCGGTCTCAGCCGCCTCGGTGACAACAAGAACGACAACAAGGTCGCCGCCGAAACCACCACCGTCGTCGAAGAGTCCGTGGCCCCGGCCACCGAACTGGTGGCCGACACCGCGGCGGTGCCGGCCGCCGAAGGCGACATCATCGACACCGCCACCGCCAACGGGAGCTTCACCACCCTCACCGCAGCGATCGGTGCTGCGGGCCTAACCGAAACCCTGAAGGGCACCGGACCATTCACCGTATTCGCCCCGACCGACGACGCGTTCAAGGCTCTACCGGCCGGACTCGTCGACGCCCTCCTAAAGCCCGAAAACAAAGCCACCCTCACCAAAATCCTCACCTACCACGTCGTCGCCGGAAAAGTCCTCGCCGCCGACATCAAGGCCGGCGACGTCCCCACCGTCGAAGGCGGCCCCATCAAGCTCGCCACCGACGCCTCCAACAACAGCGTCACCGTCAACGACGCCAAAGTCGTCACCGCCGACGTCCCCGCGTCGAACGGCGTCATCCACGTCATCGACAAAGTCCTCGTGCCGAGCGACATCGACGTGGCCGCCCTCCTCGGAGGAGCCACGGCACCAACCACCACCGCTCCCGCCCCTGCGGCCGAAACCATCGCCGACCTCACCACCACGAACAAGGCGGGCGACGCCACCCCTGAGGACCTGACCGTGTACTTCGCCAGCGGCTCCGCCCGCTTCGATGCGGTGGCCCAGGCCAAGATCGATGGTTCGGTCAAGATCCTTGCCGCGGCGCCGGCCGGCACCAAGGTGGCGCTCGTGGGCCGGGCCGACAAGACCGGCGATGCCGCGGCCAACCTGGCCCTCTCCAAGGGTCGGGCCGAGAACGTCCAGGCTGCCCTCGTGAAGGGACTCGCCGACAAAGCGGCCAACATCACCTTCACGGCCGATGCCAAGGGCGACGAGGAGCAGATCGACGACCTCTCGTTCGCTCGCCGGGTGACGATCGAAATCGCCAAATAGCGGTTCACCGTCGGCTGACGAAAATCGATGCCCGAGGCCGGTGTCCCGGGCATCGTCGCGTCCGACTCGGAAATGGTGGCGATGGTTTCGCACCACTGGGCCCCTTCCACGAGTCATTTCGTTGTCACAGGCCACGGCGAATGCGGTTCGATTCGAAATTTCGGAAACGGTCAAGCCACAGACGGATTGTTCCGTATGTTTCTCGGGCTCCGCACGGTGCGGAACATCTCCTAGGAGGTCCTTCATTGGCCGCTTCCGCCGCCCCGGCACGTACCGGGATTCCATCCGAGAAGACTGAGCGGTTCCTGGCCTGCAATGCCATCGATCCGTCCGGACTCGCCACGCCGTTTCTCGTGGTCGATACCGACATCGTTGCTGAGCGTTTCGACGCCCTTGCCGCTGCTCTTCCGATTGCCGACATTTTCTACGCCGTCAAGGCGAATCCGGCACCGGAACTTCTTCGACTCGTGTTGGAACGTGGCGGTTGCTTCGATGTTGCCTCACCGAATGAGATCGACGCCTGCTTCGCTGTCGGGGCTCGGGCCGATCAGATTTCCTTTGGCAACACGATCAAAAAGCGCGCTGATATTCAGCGTGCCTACGATCAGGGTGTTCGTCTGTTCGCATTCGATTCGGAGCAGGAGCTCGACAAGCTCACCTCCGTCGCCCCCGATGCCACGATCTTCTGTCGAGTTCTCTGTGACGGCTCGGGTGCCGACTGGCCACTGTCGCGCAAGTTCGGCTGTGAACCCTCCGAGGCCGCCCGCCTCCTTCTGCTCGCCGCCAGCCGCGGATTCTCTGTTGGTGCGTCGTTCCATGTCGGTTCGCAACAGCGCGACGTGAACGCCTGGGACGGTGCCCTTGAGATCGTCGGCTTCCTCGCCCGCACGTTGGCCGACGCGGGACATCGTCTCGACCTCGTCAACATCGGTGGCGGGTTCCCCGGTCGCTACCAAGATGAGATGCCGCCCGTCTCGGCCTATGGCGACGCCATCGACGAGGCCATACGTCGCCATCTCACGCCCACCCACGGCGACACACTCCCTCGTGTACTGGCCGAGCCCGGCCGCTACCTCGTGGCCGACGCTGGCGTGCTCGAGACCGAAGTGGTTCTCGTGGCCCGCAAGCACGAGTTCGACGCCAAACGTTGGGTCTACCTCGACTGCGGCAAGTTCGGCGGTCTCGCCGAAACGATGGACGAAGCCATTCGGTACCGCCTCATCACACCTCACGACGGCGCGCTTTGCGGCCCCGTCGTCATCGCCGGCCCCACGTGCGACTCCGCTGACGTGCTCTACGAGAAGTCCGACTACGAACTCCCCCTCGCCCTCGGCGAAGGCGACCGTGTGGTCTTTCTCTCGACTGGCGCGTACACCACGACCTACGCAGCCGTCGGCTTCAACGGTTTCGCCCCTCTGCGCAGCATCTGCATTTAGTGGCGTGAGCTCGCGACGCACACTGCGCCGCGAGCTAAACCAACGCGCAAGCGTCAGCGTTGGTGGCGGTTCACTGCGGAGAGAACGGCTCGATACGATGCATTGAGAATCGACGGGTCTTCGCCGACACCCCAAAGAACACCCTCCGGACCGCTGGTCTCCACATAGCAAACGGCGGTGGAGTCAGAGCCCGCCGACTTCGCGTGCTCGTGATAGTCGGTCACGTCGATCACGATACCGAGATCGCTGCGGACGGCTTTCACAAACGCATCGATAGGGCCGTTGCCTTCACCGCTGATGGTGCGGTGATCACCGTCGACCGTGACCTGGGCCACGACAGTGGCGCGGTCACCCCGCTCTGAAGGCCTGGTGACCGTCTCGTGGGAGATCAGCGAGACCGACGACTTCTCGGGTAGGTACTCGGCCTGGAATGAAGTCCACATATCAGTTGGCGAGATCTCCGTACCGGAGTCTTCGGTGATGGCCTGAATCGTCTTGGAGAACTCCACCTGCAAACGGCGGGGCAGGACAAAGCCATGCTCAGCTTCCATGATGTACGCCACGCCGCCCTTGCCCGATTGCGAGTTCACGCGGATCACGGCTTCATAGGTGCGACCCACATGCGCCGGATCGATCGGCAAATACGGCACGGCCCATTCCGCGTAGTCGGTCGGATGTGAGAGCGCAGCGAAGCCTTTCTTGATGGCGTCTTGGTGTGAGCCCGAGAAGCTCGTGTACACGAGGTCACCGGCGTAGGCATGACGCTCGTGCACGGGCAACCGGTTGCAGTACTCGGCCACCCGGCGAACCCGGTCGATGTCGGACAGGTCGAGCCCGGGGTCAATGCCCTGCGCGAACAGGTTGAGGGCCACGTTGACCACGTCGAGGTTGCCGGTCCGTTCACCATTGCCGAACAGCGTTCCTTCGAGACGATCCGCGCCGGCCATCAGCCCGAGTTCGGCCGCAGCCACGCCGGTGCCGCGATCGTTGTGCGGATGCAACGAGATGACCACGGAGTCGCGTCGGTCCACACTGCGATGAAACGTCTCGATGAGATCGGCGTAGATATTCGGGGTGGACATCTCCACCGTGGCCGGAAGATTCAAGATGAGCGGCCAATCGGGCGACGGATCAATCGTGGCAATCACGTCGTTACAGATCTCGAGCGCATAGTCGATCTCGGTGCCGGTGAAGCTTTCGGGCGAATATTCGTAGCGAATGTTCGACGCCCCACCCGACGATGCTCGGAACCGCTCACAGAGCCGCGCCGCTTGCGTGGCGATGCCCGTGATGCCGGCTTTGTCCAAACCAAACACCACCCGGCGCTGGAGCGTCGACGTCGAGTTGTAGAAGTGCACGATGGCGTTCGGCACGCCAACCAACGACTCGAAGGTTCGCTCGATCAGTTCTTCACGACACTGGACCAGCACCTGCACGGTGACATCGTCGGGGATCAGATCTTTCTCGATGAGCAGCCGAGTGAAGTCGAAGTCCGGCTGGCTGGCCGATGGAAAGCCAATCTCGATTTCCTTGAAGCCCATGTCGACGAGCGTCTGAAACATCTTCAGCTTGCGATTCGGATCCATCGGATCAATGAGCGCCTGATTGCCGTCGCGAAGGTCAACGGAACACCACAGCGGGGCCTTGGTGATCCGCTTCGCCGGCCAGGTCCGATCAGCAAGGGGCACGTCGGGATAGGCGCGGTACTTGGTGAAGGGCATCGTCTTCGGGGTGACGTTGGGCGGGGGCATGTCAGGTTCCTTGGGTTGTTGGCGAGAACGGGAGAAACAAAAAACCCTCGGCCAAGAGGCACGAGGGTAAGGGCGAGCGCCGTATGTGGGGCTCGCCTAGGTGAGAAGAAGAAGTCCGATGGTCAGCGTCATCATGATCAAGCGTGCCAGACGCACGCGGTCTCGTCAACCATCGCAGCTCCGCTGGGGCAACGGACCCACCTAGGCCACGAGCAGCGTGGCCCAGCCGTCGATGCGCTGCAATTGACGGATCTCGGCCGGCGCCAGACGCAGCGTCGACTCGGGGACGAGATCGGCAATGTGGCGTTGCACTTCGTAGTGATGTCCGGCCGCTTCAAACAACGAAGTACGCATACGAACGAGATCGGTCGGGGCGGGATCGTCACCGAGAAAACCGAACACGGAAAAGGCCGCGTCGAGATCGTGCACAACTGGAGCGCGACCGAAGATCGATGAGCGCTTCATGGCGACGGCCAGGCACCCAACCATCACATCGTGTTCGTGCTCGCCATCGGTGAGGCGAAGCTTGCCGTGGAACATGTTGGCCAGCTTGATGGCGTATCCCTGATCGGGCCCCGGGCTACCGAGCTTGCGCCCGGACGGCTGCCCGCCCCGAACCTCGCCCGGACGATCCGTGGTCCATTCGAGTGCCGGTGGAAGGTGCTCCCCGTCGCGGTAACCACCAACAGGAACAACGGGGACGAATCGAGGCGCAGCCATGTCCCGAGCAGTCTTCCACGATGCGCGCCCGCACGGGTGCGCCAGCAAGCTCAGGAGCGAATAGTCACCCGGACGAGAACCGAAACTCGCCGACAGCTCCGGGTCTTCTTGCCCCGCTTTGATGTGACCGGGCGACAACGACGGACGGTCCTGCGAACGAGGCGAGTGGTGGTCGCCTTCTTGACCACCTGCTTGGCGACAGGAACCGGGAGGGCGACGGCCGGAGCGGGAACGGTTGGCAGCGGCGGTGCGGCCGTGGTTGTTGGCGGGACGGTCGTGATGGTCGTGGTCGCCACGGCCGTTGTGGTCGTCGTCGGGGCGACGGTCGTGGTGGTTGTTGTGGTTGTTGTGGTTGTCGTGGTGGTCGTGGTCACGACCGGCGCGGGTGGCACGATGGCCGGACCGGCATTCCCGGAGCCGCTTCCGGACAGCACGGTGGTCGTGGTGGCGCCGGCAATTGTCGTGGTCGGCGGAGCCGCCACGCCAGTGGCCCGGGCGTTCATCAGGTCGAGCTCGACCACCGGCGGCACGTTGCTATACGGGTGGTCGGCGTTGTCCGACAGCACGGTCACCACGCCGGCGTAGTCAGCCAGTTCGTTGAGCAGACTCGTTATGTCCGGAACCGGCACGCCGTAGACGATCGACCACACACGCGAATTCGGAAGTGCCCGAAGCCAGTCGAAGTCCGGGAGGGCGAAGTAGGACTGGAACGCCGAACGGTAGAACCCCAGGCGGTTCTCAAAGACTAGGAAGATGTCGGCGGCGCCGGCGAACGCCGAACAAAGAGCGGTCCCCGGATTCAAGATCAGCTGCTTGCCGGGGAACGCAGACTGCAACCACTGGAAGAAGGACGCGTAGAACGCCGCCGGGGCGGCACAGCCGTTGGCGTCATTGTTCAACACCTCGTCGAGAAACAAGCCGTCGATCGTCGGATAGTTGGCAAAGATCGACGACGCCGTGGCCTGCAATTGGGCCAGCGATTTGGGGCTGATGCCGTTGGCCCCGCTGGGTGCGTAGCCAGCGGCGAAGTAGCCGAACACTCGCTTCCCGGCGCCCTTGTATTCGCCGACCGCCGTTGCTGCGCCGGGAGCTTGCAAGGTGTTCATCACGACGACGCTCAGCCCGCTGCGAGCGGTGATGGCCGCCCGGTTTGTCGACGTGTCGGGAAAGTAGGCGGCAATGCCGGCCGTGACTGGGTCCGATGGGCCGGCGACGGCGTTCGAAAGGTCGGCCACCGAGAACAGCCCGGCGGCGAACAGTGCTCCTGCCGCGATCCCCGCACTTACCCGCCATCTGCGTTGCATTCCCACTCCGAGCCTTTCCACAGTCCTTCGTCGAAGGACCCGGAACAGTACGGGCCGAAACGGCCAGACGGCAAGCGGGCGGCTGGCGCTACTCGACTTCGGGCTCGGATGCGCGGATGGGCTCGCCGCGCCAGCCGACGAGGGCGATACCGGCCGACGCCACGAAGATCAGCGCAGGCGCCGATGGGGCGGCCACGACCCAGACCAGCGAGGCCGCGACAATGGCAAACAACAGCAAGCGGGCGTCGCTCGGGCGTCGCGCCATCTGCGCACGAACTGCACTTCGACGGCCAGGACCGGTGGCTTCCATAGGCACCATCCTAATGCCGACTATTCCTATCGGCAAGGGGTATTTCAATCCTCAGCCATCAGAAGCCAGACGGACCACCGCCGGCGGCAGGCGCCCATCGGCGAGTTGGGCCAGGGTCACCACGCCAAAGACGCGGCTAAGAGCGACCTGGGCGGCGACCCACAGCTGGCGCACCGATTCGTTCCCGTCCGGGTACACGAGAATCGTCGGGTCGAGCCCGCGGACCTGACCGGCTGGCCCCTCTACCGCGAGAAACACCTCCTCGACGGTGATCTGATCGGCGGGCCGGGCCAGGCGGCAGCCACCCTGCGCCCCCCGCTGGGTCACCACGATCCCGGCGTGGCGAAGGTCGGTCAGGATGGCCTCCAGGAACTTGGCCGGGAGGTCGGCCTGCATCGCGACCCGCTCGGCCGAAATGGCCCGGTGGGCGGGAAGACGGGCCAGCTCCACGGCGGCCCGCACGGCATACTCCCCTCTCGCACTCACCTGCACAAGGAGCAGTCTCCCAGCGCCGACCGAACTACACGCGGACATCGGGCTCGGGCGTGGCTGTTCCTATTCCCGATAGGACTAGTCGGGTTTCAAGCTAGAATTGGTTCCGTGTCCACGGTGTCCACCCCTCGCCCGACCCTCCACGACTCGGGTCCCGGTGTGGGCACGCCCGTGGAGGGAGTCAAAGCCGAGAGCGGCCACCTGCGCGGCGCACTCGTGGCCGAGCTCCACGATGCCGCCGCGCCGTTCACCAACGACGCCACCCACCTCATCAAGTTTCATGGCCTCTACCAGCAAGACGACCGTGATCGCCGCAAGGCCCTTGCCGCCAAGCGTGAACAACTCGCCTATTCCTGCATGGTCCGGGTCGCCATTCCCGGAGGAGTCGTGACCCCTGCCCAGTGGGCTGCGCTCGACAGGGTCAGCGACGAAGTGGCCGACGGCGCCCTTCGGCTCACGACTCGCCAGGGGATCCAATTTCACACCGTGGCCAAGACCGGGCTCCGCCACCTGATCTCCACCGTCCACGCCGAGCTGCTGACCACGTTGGCCGCCTGTGGCGATGTCGTCCGCAACGTGTGCGCGTGCCCCGCGCCGCTCGCCGGGCGCGACCACGCGATCGTCACCGGCGCGGCGAGCGCGCTCGCCGACCACTTCCGGCCTCGCACCACGGCCTACGTCGAGATCTGGCTCGACGGTGAGCAAGCACTGTCAATCGGCGACACCACGGGCGACACGACCACGCCCGTCGATGTTGAACCGATCTACGGCAACGTCTATCTTCCACGGAAGTTCAAGATCGCCGTGGCCCCTCCCGGCGACAACTGCGTGGATGTGCTGTCCCAAGACGTTGGCTTGGTGCCGATCGCGGTGGGCGGAGTCGACGGCTACGCCGTGTTCGTCGGCGGCGGGCAAGGGCAGTCCCATGCTCGCCCCGACGACACCTTCCCGCGGCTCGCCACGCCACTTGGGTGGACGCCGGCCGCCGATGTCGCGCGGACAATCGAGGCCGTAGTCACGGTGTTCCGTGACTACGGCGATCGCGGTGATCGCGGTCGCGCCCGACTCAAGTACCTCCTCGCAGGTCGCGGCGAGGCATGGTTCCGGGCCGAGGTCGAGTCGCGGCTACCGGCCCCGCTCGCCGACGTACCGCTACTGCCGCGCTGGGATCTCATCCACGATCATCTCGGCTGGCACGAAGCAACCGACGGCACGTGGTTCCTCGGTGTACAGGTCAACTCCGGCCGGGTTCGCGACACCGACAACCTCAAGCTCCGCTCTGCGCTTCGAAACGTGATCGCTGCGTATGCCTCCGAGGTGCGCATCACCCCGAACCAAGACGTGTTGCTCTGCGGCATCTCCTACGAAAACCGACGCGCCGTCGACGAGGTGCTGGCCGCCCACGGCGTTCGGACAACGGTCGATCTCGGTCCGGTCGAGCGTTTGGCTCTGGCCTGCCCAGCTCTACCCACCTGTGGCCAGGCACTTGGGGAGGCCGAGCGGATCCTTCCGAACATCGTGGCCGAGCTCGAAGAACTGCTACGCGCGCAGAGTATCGACCGGCCCCTACGTATGCATATGACCGGATGCCCCAACGGCTGTGCTCGCCCGTACACGGCGGAACTCGGCATTGTTGGCCGCACCAAAAAGACGTCGGACATCTACATCGGTGGGTCACCGGGCGGCGACCGTCTCGGTGTCCGACTGGCCACCGACGTCGACCTACGTGACCTGTCGTCATCACTCGCTCCGGTGTTCGCCGAATACGCTGCGGCCACGTCGAATGGAGCCGATGAGTCGTTCGGCGACTGGGCGGCCAGCGTGGGCGTCGACAAGCTCGCTGAGCTGGTCCCGGTCAAGGCGCCTCGCCGCGGTCGGGCTGCGGCGGCCGGAGACGACGAGTGACGGTTCATCTCGTCGGCGCCGGGCCGGGCGATCCTGACCTGTTGACGGTCCGAGCCCTGCGATTGATTCAGCAGGCCGAGGTCATCGTCCACGATCGCCTCGCCGACGATCGCATCTTGGCGCTCGCCCGACCCACGGCCGAACTGATCAACGTCGGCAA
>JAYSTV010000648.1:0-2008 GCA_043719425.1 Acidimicrobiia bacterium
GCGCTGGCGTTGCTCCCGGCGGGCCACGGCGATGGGTGTGCGTTCTCGGTGGAGCGCCTGGCGGAGCTGTCGACATGGCTCGGCGAATGGCCCGGCCCCGTGGTGGTCGATGCCGGCACCGACCCGGCGGTTCGTCGGGTGCTAAACCTCCGGGCCGATCGATCCCTGCTGGTGTTGCGCCTGTGTTATCTCGCGATTCAGAGTGCAGTTGCTGCAGTCGCCACTGATCGGGCCGACGAGATCGTGGTCGTCGAAGAATCGGGCCGTTCGCTCACATGCGCGGATGTGGTCACGGCCATCGGCGTGCCGGTCGCGGCGCGGGTCCCGGTCGATCCGTCGATCAGCCGGGCGGTCGACGCCGGACTGATCACCTCGCGGCTGCCGCGCCTGCTGGCCCGATCGCTGCGTCCTCTGATTGATCCCCATCCCGTGATCCGGGTGGCTTCGTGAATCCGAGCGCCGGCCTGACCCTCGTCCGTCCGGTGCTCGACGAGCTCACCCGCCGAGGGCAACTCACGGTGGTCGGCGATGCTTCGGCCCCGCCGCTTCGAGACCACGTGGCCGCGGCCGCCCGCGCCGTGCTGGATCGGTCCATGCCGCTCCTGGCACCGGATGCGGCGCGTGGTTTGGTGCACGACATCGTCGCCGACATCGCCGGCTTCGGCGTTCTTGAAGTCCTCCTCGACGACCCCGAGGTGACCGAGATCATGGTGAACGGACCGGGCCCGGTGTGGGTCGAGCGGCGCGGCGTGTTGGCCCGCACCGAAGTCGTGCTCACGGCGCTCGAACTGCAGCGCGCCATCGATCGCATGCTTCTGCCGCTCGGTCTTCGGCTTGACCGCTTGAGTCCAATGGCCGACGCTCGCCTGGCCGATGGATCGCGTGTCCACGCCGTTCTCGCACCGCTGGCCGTGGACGGCCCGTATCTCACCGTTCGGCGCTTCCGAGCTCTGCCGCTACGCCTCGACGAACTGGCCCAAGCCGCCACCGCCCAACAGCTTCGCGAGGCCATCGCCTGTCGTGCGTCGATCCTCGTGTTTGGACCGACCGGCTCGGGCAAGACCACGCTGCTCAATGCGCTTGGCGCGTCGGTCCCCACGGGCGAGCGGCTGATCACCATCGAAGACACGGCAGAGCTCCGTCTCCCGGGCGACCACGTCGTGCGGCTGGAATGTCGGCCGGCCACTGCGGAGGGGCTCGGCGCAGTTGATCTTCGCTCGCTGGTGCGGACCGCGCTTCGTATGCGGCCCGACCGCATCATCGTTGGCGAGGTTCGTGGACCGGAGGCTTTCGACCTGGTTCAGGCCCTGTTGACCGGCCATCGGGGCGGCCTCGCCACCATCCATGCTCGGGCTCCGCTCGACGCGCTCCGGCGGCTGGAGACATTGGTGCTCCTGGCCGGCTCGGGGCTGTCCGACGTGGCGGTCCGTCGCCAGATAGCCGCCGCCTTCGATCTGGTCGTCGGTGTCGCCCGCGGCAACGACGGCCGCCGCGAGGTCACATTTGTCGGCTCGTTTTCGCTCCTCGAAGGCGAGTTCGTCGTCGGTGCGCATGGCGAAGGTGCTTGGGATGGGGGTCAATCGTGAGCGTCGTCGCCGCCGCCATGGGCGTGGCCGCCGGCGTCCTCACCCTGCCGCAACGCAGGTACCGACCGTCGCGCCCACCGGGTGGTGACCACGGGCCGGCGGCCGGCGGCCGAATCGAGGTTCGGTGGCACTTCCCGGTCGTTGTTGGGGCGCTCGTGGTGGTGGTGGCGCGCGGTCCGCTGGCTGTCGTCGTTGCCCTCGTGGTGGCGGGGCTCGGCCATCGGCAGCTGCGTCGGTGGCAGGACCGAGCGGCTGATCGGCGGATGGCCAACGAGATTTCGACCTTGTTGCACGACGTCGCTCGACGGCTTCGAGCCGGCTACTCCACGCCGCTGGCGTTCACCGAGGTCCTCGGCCAGATGCCCAACACTCACCCCGGCGCGGCCACCGCAGCAATGCTCGCTCGTGGCGAGCCGCTGCGA
>JAYSTV010000649.1:0-4852 GCA_043719425.1 Acidimicrobiia bacterium
GCGATGGCCAAATCGATGGGCGTGCCTCACACCGAGTAGAGCTACTCGACCGGCGCGAGTGTCACGTCGACGCCGACCGTCTCCGGTGATTCGGCATCCGCAATGATAAGTGTGCTGACCATACCGGCATCGGCGACGTCGACGGCGGCGAGTCGGAGCGCGGCGGCGCGTTCATCAGACTCGTGCACGACGACCGACGAAACGGCAGCCTTGATCGACACCTTGGCCTCGGTCTTGGCTTTGCGCACGGCACCAAGCGTGTCGGCGGCGACCACCAGCACGAGGTCGTCGGCATGATCTCCGGCGGTGAGCTCGCCAGCGGTGGGCCAAGGCTGGGTATGCACCGAACCGTCTCGCCACCATGACCACACTTCGTCGGTGACGAACGCGAGGAACGGTGCGAACAGCCGAAGCATGGTGCTGAGGGCAAGCTGCAGCGTGGCCTGCGCCGACGCCGTCTCATCGGCGGGGTACTTGTCGTTGCCGTAGGCCCGACCCTTCACGAGCTCGAGGTAGTCGTCGCAGAACGACCAGAAGAACGACTCGGTGCGCTCCAGAGCACGGGCGTAGTCGTAGGTCTCGAACGCCGCGGTCGCTTCGGCCACGACTGCTGCGAGCCGTGCGATCAATGCGCGATCGATAGGCGCGCTGATCATCTGTGCGCTTAGGTCGTGATCACCGAAGCCGAGGGCGAACCTGGACGCGTTCAAGAGCTTGACAGCCAGCTTGCGGCCGATCTTCATCTGTCCGGGATCGAGAGCGGTGTCGACGCCGGGACGAGCCGATGCAGCCCAGTACCGGACGGCGTCGGAACCATGCTCGTCGAGCAACTCGGTCGGCACCACCACGTTGCCAACGCTCTTGGACATCTTCTTGCGGTCGGGGTCGAGAATCCAGCCGGACATCGCGGCATTGCGCCACGGGGTCACCCCGAATTCGGCGTTGGCCCGCACGACGGTGGAGAACAGCCACGTGCGAATGATGTCGTGACCCTGCGGACGGAGGTCCATCGGGTACATGCGAGCCCACAGGTCGTCGTTGTCGCCCCACTGCCCAACGATCTGGGGGGTGAGCGACGATGTCGCCCACGTGTCCATCACATCGGGGTCACCGATGAACCCGTTCGGCTGGCCCCGTTGCGCTTCGGTGTAACCCGCCGGCACATCGGACTGCGGATCGATCGGCAGCGTCTCGACGTTGGGCAAGAGCAACACGGAAAAGTCGACTTCGCCATTGGCGTCGACGGCGTACCAGACCGGGAACGGCACGCCGAAGAAACGCTGACGCGAAATGCACCAGTCGCCGTTGAGTCCCTTGACCCAATCGTCGAAGCGCGACTTCATGTAGCTCGGATGCCACGTCATCTCCGCGCCCCGGGCCAGCAGCGCATCGCGATCGGCGACGGTGCGGATGAACCACTGACGACTGGTGACGATCTCCAACGGTCGATCGCCCTTTTCGAAGAACTTCACCGGATGGGTTATGGACCTCGGCTCGCCGAGCAACTCGCCGCTCTCCTGGAGCTGAGCGACGACGATTTTCTGGGCCTGCTTCGAGGACTTCCCGACGATCGCCGCGTAGGCACCATCGGCATCGACGACGTCGGGTGGAGTGGCGAGGATGCATCCGTCACGACCGATGATGGCACGCGTGGGAAGTTTGAGTTCGCGCCACCAGATCACGTCGGTGAGATCGCCGAACGTGCAAATCATGGCGATGCCCGAGCCCTTGGCGGGGTCAGCTAGTTCGTGTGCGAGGATCGGCACCTCGACGCGGTAGAGCGGAGTGCGCACGGTGGTGCCAAACAGCGCCTGGTACTTCGGATCATCGGGGTGGGCCACGAGCGCGACGCAAGCGGCGATGAGCTCGGGACGCGTGGTCTCGATGACGACGTCGCCGTGGCCATCGGTGCGTTGGAACGCGATCGCGTGATATGCGCCGGGCATGTCTTTGTCAACGAGCTCCGCTTGGGCGACCGCCGAGCGAAAGTCGACGTCCCACAGGGTGGGTGCTTCGTTCGGATAGGCCACTCCGGCATCAAGATTGCGAAGGAATGCGCGCTGACTAATTCGCTGCGAGTCTCGCCCGATGGTGGTGTACATCAACGACCAATCGACCGACAGACCAAGTCGACGCCAGAGCGCTTCGAACACCTTCTCGTCTTCGGTGGTGAGTGCGTGACACAGCTCAATGAAGTTCTTGCGGCTGATCGCCGGCCGATCGCGGAAGTCCTTGGGCACATTGCCGGCGAACGGCGGGGTGAACGACGCGTCGTAGGGGACCGACGGATCGCACGTGACGCCGTAGTAGTTCTGCACCCGTCGCTCGGTCGGTAGGCCATTGTCGTCCCAACCCATCGGGTAGAAGACCTTCTTGCCCTGCATGCGCTGGTAGCGGGCGATCGTGTCCGTGTGGGTGTAGCTGAACACGTGACCCACGTGGAGTGACCCACTGACCGTTGGCGGGGGAGTGTCGATCGAATACACCTCATCGCGGGTGGCGGTGCGATCGAAGCGGTAGACCTCGGTGTCGGCCCATACGGTCCCAATCCGCGCCTCGATGTCTTCGAGCGTTGGTTTGTCGGGAATGTGGCGAGCCATAGGGCCATGCAGACTACCGGTGCCATTGCCGTGAAACCGGCCGGTTTGACGCCGATTGGCGTCGTAGCCTGTCGGGTGTGCTTTCCCTTCATGACACTGCTGTCGGCCGACCGGTCGAGCTCGTTCCACGCGAGCCGGGGAAGTTCTCGTTCTACGCCTGCGGGCCCACTGTGTACGACCTGCCCCACATCGGCCACGGCCGGGCAATCCTCTCGTGGGACGTGATCCGGCGCACGCTCGAATGGATGGGCCTCGACGTCACCCACGTGAGCAACGTGACCGATATCGACGACAAGATCATCGAGCGCGCGGCGGAGCTCAAAATCACCGCCGAGGCGTTGGCTTCCAAGTACGAGGACGAGTGGTGGAAGGCCGTCGATGCCCTTGGTGCGCATCGTCCACATCACCGGCCGAAGGCCACGGACTTCGTGGAGCGGATGGTCGAACTAATCAGCGCGCTTATCGAAAAGGGCGTAGCCTACGATACGCCGAACACGGTCTATTTCTCGCCGTCGTCGGTCCCTGACTACGGGCTGCTGGCCCGCCAGACCATCGAGTCGCTGCAGTCCGGCGCGCGGGTGGAGTCCGATACGTCAAAGCGTCATCCGGTCGACTTCGCGTTGTGGAAGAAGGCGAGTGGTCCAGGCGACGTGCCGCAGTACCCGTCGCCCTGGGGAGCCGGCCGGCCGGGCTGGCACACAGAGTGCGTCGTCATGAGCCTCGACATTTTGGGTGATGGCTTCGACCTGCACGGGGGAGGGCTCGACCTCATGTTCCCGCACCACGAGAACGAGCGAGCGCAGGCCGTTGCGCTCGGCAACGTGTTCTCCCGCCACTGGGTTCATCACGGCTTCATCGAGATGGGCGGCGAAAAGATGTCGAAGAGCCTCGGCAACTTCACCTCGCTCACGGATCTACTCAGACGCGTTGATCCGCGCGCTTACCGTCTCCTGGTCTTGCGCGGGCATTACCGGTCGCCCATTGAGGTCACGCCAGACCTCCTCACCGACTCTGAGACTGCGCTGGCGCGCTTCGATGGCTTGGCTCGCCGAGCCGGCTCCGCGCCTCAGACGACCATTGGCCTAGACGCCGCCCTTGCCCGCTTCGACGCGGCTCTGATCGGCCGGTTCCGCGATCGTCTCGAACGCGATCTCGACTCGCCGGGTGCCGTCGCCATCATCTTCGAGACGCTGCGCTTGGCGAACTCGGCCTTCGACACCGAGGCCGACTACGCCGATGACCTGGCGGGCGCGGTGTTCGAGATGGCGGGTGCCCTCGGCCTATTTCCGGCGCCGCTCGAAGCCCCGGTGCCGGTCGAAGTCCTTGAACTGGTCCGTCGTCTCGACGCCGCTCGGGCCGCCAAAGACTGGGGTACGGCCGACTCTGCCCGGGCCAAACTCCAGGCCGACGGATGGGTCGTCGAACAGACGAAGTCTGGTTCTACTGTTCGCCGTTCCTGACGCCGTTCCTGAGCGAAGTGAAAAGCTGCGGATCGGCCCGCTGAGCAGGCGAAATACTTCGATTTTCAACTACTTGTGACGGACGACACGCCTGTTGAACCCTGTTACGCTGCATAACGAGGGGTGTTCAACCTCTGATTCTGCAGCACACGATTTCGTAGTTTTCGGAATCGGCGGCAAAGCGTCCCCTCTTCTCAACACCCAAGAGCCCACCCCGGGCTCCGCATCAAAAGGGGGCCGCCAACGATGGCAGCCGGAACAGTCAAGTGGTTCAACGCAGAGAAGGGCTTCGGCTTCATCTCGCAGTCAGACGGAGGGCAGGACGTATTCGTCCACCACTCCGCCATCCAGAAGCAGGGGTACCGTTCCCTTGCTGAAGGCGAGAAGGTGGAGTTCGAGGTGCAGCAGGGCCCCAAGGGTCTGCAAGCTTCTAACGTTCGTCCGGGTTGATCCGGGCCTCGTTCGGCCTCTAACGAAATCGCCGCTCTTCCCGCTTTGCGGGCTGAGCACATGTAGTCATCGGGCCAGCCTTCGGGCTGGCCCGATGTGTTACCCGGAGTGTTTTGCCGGCCGCGAGGCCACGCAGTTCGGCGACTACCGTTGGCTCCCGAATGTTTGGCCGCCGCTCCGCTTCCTCGACTCCGGTTGCGCCGCGAGAAGCAATGCCGCAGGGCTTCTGGGTGCTGTGGAGCGCCGTCGTCATCGACATGATCGGCTTCGGGATCGCGGTTCCCGTTCTTGGTCCCTATGCGCGGTCGCTCGGAGCGAACGGGTTCTTCGTTGGCGCCGTCG
>JAYSTV010000650.1:0-4850 GCA_043719425.1 Acidimicrobiia bacterium
ACCTCCTACAGACCGGGTCGGTCATCGACCTGGCCACCCGAAGCCGGACGGGTGCTGGCGCCCGACTCCTGCTCCATGTCTATGCCTCGGTCACCGGGCTCCATGGCGTGGCCTTTCCGCCGCCGGTCGCGGCGAAGGCCATCGCCGACGCTGGCCTCACGGGACTCCTCATCAGCCACGACGCCGAGCTACGTCTCGCCATCACGGCGTTGACCTCAACGCTGCTCCAACCCGCCCAAAGAAGGTCAGGCCCATGAACGAAGAACGCCCCACCGCCCTCGTGACCGGAGCATCCGGTGGCATCGGGGAAGCCATCGCCCGATCCCTCGCCGCCCAGGCCCACGACCTCGTGCTCGTGGCTCGATCAGCCGACAAGCTCCAAGCTCTCGCCGGCGAACTCGAACGTGCACATAGCATCAGCGCGCGTATCATAAGCGCTGACCTCGGCGTCCCAGGCGCCGGTCACGCCCTGTCCAAGCGTTTGGCGCACGAAAACGTGATGGTCGACGTGCTCATCAACAACGCCGGGTTCGCGGACTTCGGCACCTTTCACGAGGCCGACGCCGCCAAGCTCGACTCGATGATCTTGCTGAACATCGCCACGCTTACCGAGCTCATGCGCGACCTCGTCCCGATCATGGTGAAACGCAAACGAGGTCGCGTGCTCAACGTGGCCTCGACCGCCGCCTTCTTCCCCGGTCCTCTGATGGCGGTGTACTACGCCACCAAGGCATACGTGCTGTCGTTGAGCGAAGCAACAGCCGAAGAGCTGAAGGGAACCGGCGTCACCGTCACCGCGCTGTGTCCCGGACCGACCGCGTCGGGCTTCCAGGCGGCCGCAGCCATGGAAGAGTCGAAGCTGGTGAAGGGTCGCAAGATACCAAGCGCGCAGATGGTTGCCGATGCGGCGGTCAAAGCGATGCTGGCAGGGAAACCGGTCATCGTGACAGGCTGGAAGAACAAGCTCAACGTGTTGTCGCCGCGGTTCCTGCCCCGACGCTTGGTCCCCGGCATCGTCAAGAAGGCTCAAGCCTCGACCCACTAGTCGGCCAATCCCAGACCCTTCGGCTGCGCATCCCAGACCGGCACATTTTGGGCGTGGCAACACCGAATTCTCGGGTTCTGGGATGCAACAACCGCCGATGTGGGATGCCGTGGCAGGTGTTTCAAGACGTACGCGGCGAGGCCGAGCAGTTGTCGATCAAGCGGGCGGTCGCTTCGCCCCGACCAACGCGCGCGGCGATCAAGAGCCGAACCTCGCCATCAACGGTCGACGGCGCCTTCAGCGTGAGCGGGTCAACGCAGGCGGTGTAGTCAACCGACGCCACGACTGGTGACGCGTTGAGCACCTCCAGCATCGCCGCCGACACATCACCCGGCGCCACCTCACCGGCGACAGACGAGGCGACCAACGCCGCCCCGGCCTGGAGTGCCCGCCACACAACTGATGCTGACGCCCGATCGGCGGGCGAGAGGTACCGATTCCGGCTCGACAGGGCCAGTCCGTCGGCGTCGCGCACAGTTGGGCTGCCGACGATCTCGACCGGCAGCGAGAGATCGAAAGCCATGCGACGAACGACGGCCAGCTGTTGCCAGTCCTTCTCGCCGAAGAAGGCAACGCACGGCCCGGCGATGGCGAACAGCTTGGCCACCACGGTAGCGACACCATCGAAGTGGCCTGGCCGGGCGGCGCCATCAAGAACATCGGTAATCCCGGCGACCGACACGTTGGTCAGTACCCCGTGGCGCCCCAACGGGTACATCTCGGCCACCGACGGGGCAAACACCATGTGCGCACCGGCGGCGTCGGCCAACAGGCAGTCGCCTTGGAGATCACGGGGATAGGCGTCGAGGTCGTCGCTCGCGGCGAACTGCAGCGGGTTGACGAAGATGGTCGTGACGACCACGTCACAACGAGACGCGGCCGCCCGGATCAGAGAGCCGT
The DNA here is from genome assembly GCA_043719425.1 of Acidimicrobiia bacterium. Lineage (GTDB taxonomy): Bacteria > Actinomycetota > Acidimicrobiia > Acidimicrobiales > JANYDT01 > JANLQX01. Next base: position 1,946 of record JAYSTV010000650.1, read on the forward strand.
GTCCCTCATGCAGCGCGCCCATGGTCGGGACCAGGCCAACGGTTTGACCGGCCCGGCGCATCGAGTCGAGCCGGAGGCGAAGCTCGCCGATCCGGTGCGCGGTCTCCACCGATGACGCCTACAGCGAGGCAGCAGCGGCGACGACTTCGCGCCCGATGGTTCCAAGCTGGCGACGAAAGACCGTCTCAATCACGGAGATGGCCTCGGGACCGGTTTTGAGCAGACCGGCATAGAGCAGGTACCCGCCGAGAACGCCTTGGAGACGATCATTGATCTCATCGGTGTGCATGAGAACCTTGTCGCCCCGATTGATCCAGATCCGCATCTGCGGATACAGAGCGCCCACGATCACCCGCGGGTCGTCGTGGGTTCCGAACGGGACATGCTCATAGGGCACATGGAGCTCGTCGTAGGCGTGCAGGTTGTGCGGCGACGGCATGAGCGAGACCACGCGGGCAAAGCCCTTCTCGCGGATCCAGATGATCTCTTCGTGACGACGCACCCGGCGGTGATTGGTGGTGTGCCCACCCGGCCGCTCGCAGATCGCAATTGCGTCTTTGATCACCCAACAGAAGTTGCGGGGCTCGATACCCTTGGACCACTTACCCCGCACGACACACTCCCTTGCTGTTTCGGTGTTGCTGGCAGTGTACCGACGCCCTTTCGCGCCCACATGCGAAACGGCCGGATTTCTCCGGCCGTTTGCACGAGATTGTGAACTCCCCTAAGGGAAATGCCGGATTGCTCAGGTCGGCGAGCCCTGCGGCCGCGGCCGAGGACGAACGCCGGCCGGCGCCTTGGGCGGCGTGACATCGTCATCGCCCCCGCGCAAGCCCTCTTTGGCGCCCTTGATGGCCCGACCCGCACGGTTGCGGACCTTGCCCAGCGCACCGACCCGACGAGACGCGCCAACCAGTTCCGGCTCAGCAATGCCCACCGTGGGCGGATCGATGAACGACAGCTCCGGTTTCGACGGACGCTCAGGCTCGTCTTCCTTCCACGTGGGAAGGTCCTTGAAGATCTCGTCGATGTCGGACTTCTCCAACGTCTCCTTCTTCAGGAGCGCCTCGGCGAAGTTGTTGAGCACCTGACGGTGCGTGGTGAGAATGCCTTCGGCAGTGGCGTGCGCAGCGTCCAAGAACTTGCGCATTTCGCTGTCGATCTTGGCCGCGGTCGTGCTCGAGTAGTTGACCCGGGTACCGAAGTCACGACCCATGAACACTTCGGCGTCGCCTTGGCTCAGCGAGAGCAGACCGACTTCGTCGCTCATGCCGTATTTGGTGACCATGGCCCGAGTGATCTCCGACGCCCGTTCGAGATCGTTGGAGGCTCCGGTCGTCACATTGCCGGCACCAAAGACCAACTCTTCGGCTGTGCGGCCACCGAGCAACATGGCAAGCATGTCCCGCAGCCCCGAGCGGCTCCGCGAGTAGCGGTCTTCCGTTGGGAGCGAGATGGTCACGCCAAGGGCGCGTCCACGAGGAATGATCGTGACCTTGTGCACGGGGTCGCAACCCTCGAGCACATGACCAACCAAGGCGTGACCGGCTTCGTGGTACGCCGTGATGCGAAGTTCGTCGGCAGGCATCACCCGGGACTTTTTCTCCGCTCCCATCATCACGCGGTCGGCCGCAGCTTCCATTTCGGACTGGCCGATGATGGTCTTGTTGCGCCGTGCCGTGATCAGGGCGGCTTCGTTCAAGAGGTTGGCGATGTCGGCGCCACTCATACCTGGCGTGCCCCGAGCAATGGTGTCGAGGTTCACGTCGGGCGCCAGCGGCTTGCCCTTGGCATGAACCCGGTAGACGGCCTTGCGGCCTTCGAGGTCAGGCAGGTCGACGCTGATTTGGCGGTCGAAACGGCCCGGACGAAGCAGGGCCGGATCCAAAATGTCGGGACGGTTGGTGGCGGCGATCATGATCACGCCGGTGCGGACCTCGAAGCCGTCCATCTCGACCAGCATCTGGTTGAGGGTCTGCTCACGCTCGTCGTGACCGCCGCCCATACCGGCGCCGCGGTGGCGACCGACGGCATCGATCTCGTCGACGAAAATGATGGCCGGGGCATTCGCCTTGGCCTGCTCGAAAAGGTCACGCACACGGGACGCACCGACACCGACGAACATCTCGACGAAATCGGAACCCGAGATCGAGAAGAACGGCACTCCCGCTTCACCGGCGACCGCCTTGGCCAGCAGGGTCTTGCCGGTGCCTGGAGGCCCGTAGAGCAGGACGCCCTTGGGAATCTTGGCACCGATGGCGGCGAACTTGGCCGGGTTCTCCAGGAACTCTTTGATCTCGCGGAGTTCTTCGATGGCTTCGTCGGCCCCGGCCACGTCGGCGAAGGTGACCTTGGGGGCGTCCTTCGACTGAAGCTTGGCCCGGCTCTTGCCGAACTGCATGATGCGGTTGCCGCCGCCCTGCATGGAGTTCATCAGCCACATAAAGAGGCCGAACAACACAATGATTGGCAGGAACTGGAAGAGGATCGACAGCCAGATGTTCTCGCGCTCGGCGTTGGTGTCGACCTTGACGCCCTTGTCGAGCAGCGCCGTGGTGAGCTCGTCTTCGTACTGGTTCGGATAACTCAGGCTGAACTTGGTCGGCCCGCCGGAGGTCACCGGCTTCACGAGCTCACCGGTGATCGAGTTCGACCGGACGTTGATCTTGGCTTCCTTCACCTGGCCCTTGTCAATCTGCGACATGAGCTGGCTAAACGGCAATTTGGCCGTAGGCGTGCCCTTATTCAGGAGTTGCGACGCCGTGAGGAGCGCAATGAGGGCGATCAGGATGTAGAACCCTGCGCTCCGGGGAATCTTCTTCTTCACTCTTCCTCCAAGGGAATGGCTCAGGCGAGTCTACGCCCCTGCCACTTCCAACGTGTTTGGACGGAGCGAGCTCCGATG
>JAYSTV010000066.1:0-4319 GCA_043719425.1 Acidimicrobiia bacterium
GCACCCCACATCATCGCCCGCAGCACCACGTCGGTCAGGTCGGCGCGGCCGATCTCGGGTCGATCGAAGCGCGCAAGGGTCCGGTGCTCGGTCTCCGACCACAAGGCGATAGCCAGTCCAGGAGCGGTTCGTCCGGCCCGGCCAGCACGCTGCGTCGCGGTCGACTGTGATACTCGCTCGACGGTGAGGCGAGACAGACCACTAGTCGGATCCGCCACCGAACGCCTGATGAGACCCTGATCGATGACGACGCGCACGTCGGGAAGCGTCAGTGAAGTCTGCGCCACGTTGGTGGCCACTACGACCCGCCGCTCGTGAGGACCGAGGGAAGCCAGGGCGGCCACCGTGTCGGCCCGGGCACTGCCGCCGTGCAGGGCGAGCACGCTCGTGGCGACGTGGCGCATTCGGTCGAGCGCTCGCATCACGTCTCGTATCTCGCCCTGGCCGGGAACGAACACCAACACGGTTCCCGACTCGGCAAGCGCGGCGACCTCGCGAGTGACGGCGTCGGCACAGCCACTCGCCATCTCCGCCAGCAGGATGGGTTCCCATCGTCGCTCGACGGCAAACGCCCGTCCATCACTGCGGACGACGGGTGCGTTGAAGGCCTTGGCCATGGCGGCATCGTCGAGGGTGGCCGAGAGCAGGGCCACGCGCAGTTCGGGGCGCAGCGTGGCGCGGACGTCGCGAAGCAGCGCCATGGCAAAATCGACATCGAGACTGCGTTCGTGAACCTCGTCGAGGAGCACCGTCGACACGCCGTCGAGGGTGGCGTCAGCTTGCAGCATTCGGACCAACACGCCCTCCGTCATCACCGTCAATTTGGTCTGCGCGCTAACTTTCGTGTCGTCACCGGTGCGGAGACCTACGGTCTGTCCGACGCGTTCGCCAATGGTCTCGGCCAATCGTTCGGCGGCCATGCGGGCGGCCAATCGCCGCGGTTGGGTGAGGACCACGGTCCGGTGACCGAGGACGGCTCCACCGAGGAGGACGTCATCGAGAATGGCTAGTGGGAGCCGGGTCGTTTTGCCGGCACCTGGCGGAGCGACGACCACGGCGGTGCCGTGTTCATTCAGCGCCGCCAGCACCTCGTCGATCACCAGATCGATCGGAAATCGGTCCGGATCGCTCATTGGTCGAAACGGCACACGACGACGTTACGGTGCCTTCCGAGGCGCAGACGACCGTCCTGACGAGGGGAAACAACCGTAAAAGTTCAGGATTCAATCATCTTCGTTTTGTTTCGGTTTCGCGAACCTTTGCTTCGGATCGACCTTTCTGAACGCCATTGCGCTACGGTATTCGCACCCTAAGGGGGTGTTACGGATGAGCGGAACAACCGTTCTCAACCCGTCGCTCGATGCTCGCCGCAGGCGGCGAGCGCAGGAGATCACCGAAGCGGAACTGGCGATCTACCGAACCCGGACGTCCGCGTCCCAACACGCCAACCAGCGAGCTCGAGCCTCGCTGCCCGGTGGCGTGCCGTCGTCCTTTCAGGCCTACGACCCCCACCCAATCGTGGCGGCGCGGGCCTACGCCGGGCATCTCGTCGACCTCGACGGCAACGACTACATCGACTTCAACATGGGCTACGGCGCCCTGTTCAGTGGTCACAGCCATCCCGTCCTGGCCGCTGCTTTGCATGACCAGATTGCCCGGGGCACGCTGTTCGTCACGCCGTGCACCGACAATGCCGAGGTCGCCGAGCTCCTGCAGGACCGCTTCGGCCTGCCCATGTGGCGTTTCACCAACTCGGGCACCGAGGCCACCCACGACGCCATCCGCGCCGCACGCGCTTTCACTGGACGGGACCGGATCGTGAAGGTCGAGGGTGGCTACCACGGCCATCACGACGAGGTCATGGTCTCCATGAAACCACCGCTTGACCAGGCCGGGCCGGCCGATCGGCCCACGCCCGTGGCGGCCACCAAGGGACTAGCCCGCGGTGTCCTGCACGACGTGGGCGTGGTCCCGTACAACGATCCGGCGGCGCTGGAGCGAGAGCTTGCCCGAGGCGACGTGGCGTGCTTCATCGTGGAACCGGCCATGGAGAACATCGGCATCTGCCTTCCCGACGACGGGTACCTCGCCGCTGTTCGGGAGATCACCAAGCGCCACGGCACGCTGCTGATCTTTGACGAGGTCAAGACCGGTATCACCGCGGGCTACGGCGGAGCGACCGGCCATTTCGGGGTCACCCCTGACCTCCTGTGTTTGGCCAAGTCGATCGGCGGTGGTCTTCCCGTCGGCGCTTTCGGCGGACGGACCGAAATCATGGGCGGCATTACCAACGGAACCGTGTTGCACCTCGGCACGTTCAACGGCAACCCGCTCGTGATGGCGGCCTGCAAGGCCGTGTTGCGGGACATCTGCACCAAGCCCGTGATCGACGCGGCCATCGCCGCCAACGCGCAGATGGTCGCGCAATTCGACGAGATTCTCCGGGCCAATGAGATGCCGGCCCATACCGTGCGTCTCGGGGCGAAGGGCTGCGTCACCTGGTCGCGGACCCGAGTTCGCAACTACCGCGACTACAAGGGCACCGACTTTGTCCTCGCCTACGCCCAGTGGGTATGGGGCATCAATCGGGGCCTTCTGCTGCCGCCGGGTCTCGATGAGCAGTGGCTGGTATCGGTCCTTCATACCGAGGCTGACCTGGCCCGCAACGTGGAGGTGTTCGCGTCGTTCGTCGACGCGCTGCTCGCGTAAAGAGGGCCGGTAGACTTGAGCAAATGTCGGCAGTAACGCTTCGTGTATTCGGTGATCCCGTCCTGCGGGAGGTCGCCGACGAGGTGACGAAGGTCGACGGCGCCCTTGTCGAGTTAACCAAGCAGATGGCCAAGACGATGTACGAAGCGCCCGGCCTCGGTATCGCCGCCCCGCAGGTTGGGGTTCGCAAGCGCCTGTTCGTCTACGACATGAACGATGGTCAGGGCGCCAAGACCATTGTGAACCCGGTCATCGTCGAGGCGACCGGCGAATGGACCTACGACGAAGGGTGTCTCTCGGTGCCCGGTTTGTCGTGGGAAATCGTGCGTCCGCGAGAAATTCATCTCACCGGCTACGACCTCGATGGCGCGGAGGTCAGCGTCGAAGCGACCGACCTGTTGTCGCGGTTGTATCAGCATGAACTCGATCACCTCAATGGGGTGTTGCTCCTCGACCATCTCGCCGATGATCAGCGGGCCGTCGGGATGAAGATCCTGCGCAACCGAATCCTCGAGCACGGCTCGGCCCATGATCCGAATCGCGAGGTCACTCATGTGGCGGCCGAGCCGGTGGCCAACAAGCGCGGCCTGAGTCTGCCCGGACTTCCCGGCTTGCGTTGATCGTCGCCGAGCCCCGGCGGTGGCGGCCGTGAAGGTTGTCTATCTCGGCTCTCCAGTGGCCGCCGTGCCGCCCTTGCGGGCTCTCGTCGCCGCCCAACACGAAGTTGTCCTCGTCGTGTCGCAGCCGGACAAACGTCGAGGCCGAGGTTCCGGTCTATCGCCCTCACCGGTGAAGGCGGCTGCTCTCGAATTGGGCCTACCCGTCACCGACCTGGCCGATGACGTGATCGCTGCGGCGGCTGACGGTGCCGAACTCGGGGTTGTCGTTGCCTACGGGAAACTGATCCGCCCGCCGGTGTTAGCGGCGCTGCCGTTGCTCAACATTCACTTCTCGCTGCTGCCCCGCTGGCGTGGCGCGGCCCCGGTCGAGCGAGCGCTCCTGGCGGGCGACAACGTGACCGGGGTGTGTCTCATGGGCCTGGAAGAAGGTCTCGACACGGGTCCGGTGTACCAACGGATCGAGACCGCCATCGACGAGAACGAATCGGTCGGAGCGCTTCGGGACCGCCTCGTCGACATCGGCACGACGATGCTCATCGGCGCGCTTCAACACGGACGGGCCTCGCTCGGAGAACCCACTCCTCAGAGCGGAGAACCGACCTATGCCGCCAAGCTCAATCCGGCCGAGTTTCGGATCGACTGGACGAAATCATCCGTCGAGATCCATCGCCTCGTGCGTTTGGGGGTGGCGTGGACGACGTTTCGCGGCAAGCGGCTCAAGGTGTTGACCGTCTCCCGCATTCCTGCCGATGATACGCGCGCAGATGTTCCCGGGTCACTTCGAGGGGAGATCGTGTCGACCGGAAACGGTCTGGTCCAACTCATCACCGTGCAACCCGAAGGACGAGGCCCGATGGCGGCCCGAGACTGGTCCAACGGCGCCAAGCCAATGGCCGCTGACCGACTGGGTGGCGACTCGTGAAGAGTCAGCCTGGCCAGGCCCGATCGGGCCGAACGGCTCGACCTCCGAAGCCAACACCACCGCCACGG
>JAYSTV010000651.1:0-11594 GCA_043719425.1 Acidimicrobiia bacterium
GGGATTGCCATCGGATTGGCCAGGCGATTCCGGGATCGAGGAGCCGAACTCGACGATCTCATGCAAGTTGCCCAGATTGGCCTTCTCCATGCCATCGAAAGGTTCGACCCTGAACGCGGAGTGCCGTTCATCGGATTCGCCACGCCGACGGTTCTCGGCGAGTTGCGCAAACACTTTCGCACCGTGTGGAGCGTGCACATGCCCCGCTCGCTGCAGGAGGCCACCCAACGCCTGGGCCCAGCGGTTGCCGAACTCCACCACGAACTCGGCCGGTCGCCCACGTTGGACGAAATCGGCGCACGCATAGGCGTGACCCGTGAGCAAGTGATCGAGGCAATGGAAGCAAGCGCGGCGTTCCGGGCACGGTCGCTCGATGCGCCCGCGCCGGGCTCCGCCGGTTCTGCCCTCCACGCCACCATGGCCGCTGGCGACTCCGATGCTGCCTTCGCACAGGTTGATGCTCGGGAAACCGTCGCCCGTCTTCTACCGCTCCTCTCCGAACGCACTCGCCGGATCGTAGAAATGCGATTCTTCGACGAGCTTTCACAGAGTGAAATCGCTGAAGCAGTCGGCGTCAGTCAGATGCATGTTTCGCGTCTGCTTCGCCAAGCCCTCGAACAGATGGCGGAACGAATGGGCACGGAACAAATCGACGAAGAGCGCGTGAGCTAGCAACCCAGGGTTTACCCTCCTCCTCGGGCGGGTAGGTACTTCGGGTCGGCACCATCGTCGACCCGAATGAAGGAGCTGCTCATGGGAGCAATGGACGAACTCAAAGGTCGCTTGAAGGAAGCCGCCGGAGCCTTGACTGGTTCAAAGGATCTGAAAAACAGCGGAAAAGCTGATCAGGTCGCTGGAAAGGCGAAGGACGTCATTGACACGGTCCGCCAAAAGGCGGGCGATGCCGTCGACTCGATCAACGAGCGATCCTCAGACAAGAACTAACGAACGGGTTCCGGCGCCGCAACGGCGGTTGCGGCGCTGCGAAGCCCAAGAGACCAAGCCGAGACAGTCACTGCCCGGCGGACGAACTTGCGGGCGCCGACGTCACCGAACCGCACGGCGCGGCAACAGTGCGATGGATTCGCTCGACAGTGAGCGATGAGGCGACATAGGCGAGAGTCGACTCTGCACCCTGATTCTTATTCACCCCATGGCTGCTTAACCCGTCAAAACATCCGCCGTCTTCATCAGCGATCGCCACGCCGAGGCGGTTGCGCCCAGCAAACCACGCATGGGTTATGGCCGCGCGATCACGGAACCAACGATCGCCCGTTGCCTCCCATGCTCGGGCGTACGAACGAACGAAGGCGAGGGCCTCCAAAGGCTGCTCGTCGCCAGTCGCCGCAAGCTCCTCGCCTTGGTGCATCCCGCGGTGGCCCGGAAAGCGAACGTGGTCACCAACATCGCATCGAGCGTCTAGCCAACGCAACGCGCCGAGAGCAGCATCGACGGCCCGATCATTCTCGAGCACAACTCCGCCCGCAAGAAGTGCTTCAGTGAGCATTGCTGCGTCGTACCGGACCGCGTTCTCAAACCAAAACCACGCGCCATGGCTACTCGTGCGGAGATGATGCAACAGCACATCGACAAGTTCGGCCATCCGGTCTCGGCTTGTGAGCCAAGGTGCCGCTGATTGGGCCAGCAACGTGTACCCGACCGGATGGACCGGACCATCTTGAGGAAGGTCGCGGAACACCGATCGAAGGATCGGCTCGCACAGTGGCGCGTAGCGTTCGTCGTGCACAACAGATGAGAGACCCATCGCGGCCCTCCCGACATGATCACCGAACGAAGGATGGTCGACCCACGACCGATCGAAGGACATGAAGTTGTGCATCAGATCGCCGCGATATGTGGACGAACCTGTCCCATTCGGATCAATCGCATTCGCGATGAAAGCCACGGATCGCGCGGTAACACGACCCCAGTACTCCTCATCGTGGAATCGGTAGGCAACAGGAACCAGTCGAGCGACGTCATCGACGCAGTACCCGCTGGAGAGAAGCGGCACAATCCCCGTCGCGTGCTGCACGATGCCCGTGCTGTCGATGAGTCGTTGAAGGTGTGTTCGCTCCACCGCCGAGCGTGTTGCATTACTCAGCGCACCGTTGCCGCTGGGTTCGGGCCGCGCTCCCGACGATTCCATGGAGACCAGCGCGCGGCGGGTGCCAGCTCGACGGCCGACGGACACAAACCGCGCCCGATCGACTCCGACGATATGAAGTGACGGCTCGGTGGGCCGTGACCGCCCGAGTAGGACCTCAGCCAAATCCGAGAGTTGTCGACCTACCGCCGGCCAGTGCATTCCTTCGCCGATTCGAGATGCTTCCGATCGGGCCGCAGCCCGGAGACTGTCGTCGGTGGCATAGGAAAGGATTGCGTCGGCGAAGTCATCGGGCTGTCGACTTTCGACCACGATGCCCGCGCCCGAGGCGAGCAGGTCGCAGGCATAGCGGTAGTCGGTGGACACCACCGGACAGCCCGACGCTACGGCGAAGGTAAGCGCGCCAGAGACAATCTGTTCCGGGTTGATGTATGGAGTCACAAAGACGTCGGTTGCCGCCAGCACGTCAGCAACCGCGTCGACGGGAAGGAACGAGTCGAGGAATTGCACATGAGCAGCGAGCCCGAGGCGATCAACGAGGGCAACGAGTGACGATCGGTACTGCTCACCGTGGCGACGATTCTCGCCCGGATGGGTACGACCGGCAATGACCAGCACGGCCGCCGGCACGACCGCAACCACGTTGCTCATTGCTTCGATGGCCAATTCCAGACCCTTTCCCGGTGACACCAGCCCAAAGGTCGAGACGACGAATTGATCAACAAGACCTAAGCGAGTTCGCGCCATGTTCGGATTCGCTTCGTATAACGCAGTTGGTGCCCCGTGCGGAACGACGCGAATCTTCGTCGCCTCGGTGATGCGTTGACGAACGAGAAACTCGGCTGCCGTCGGAGTGAAGACGGTGACTTCGTTCACCAAACTGCACGCCGAACGGAGCAGCGAAGCCTGTCGAGGACTGAACGCCGACAAGACGGTGTGCAACGTCAGGATCGAAGGAACGCGAAGAGCACCGAGAAACTCGAGCACGAATTCGCCGTTTTCGCCGCCGAAGATCCCGAATTCGTGCTGAACGATCACCACGTCGCAAGCAACGTTCGCTCGACGGGCGGCAGCACCGTACGAAAGTGGGTCGGCCTCGTTGATCTCGGCGATCACCGGCGAGGTCAGGGCTCCGCCCGCAAAATCAGGCTCGACCATCGCGATGATGGACACGTCGGCCACCCGGTCGGTGAGATGCAGTGCATGTTCAAGATCAGCGGCGAAGGTCGCCAGGCCGCAGGCGCGCGGCGCGTAGGTCGAACAGATTCCGATGCGGACAGGTTCGGGCATGAGCTGTTCCTTTGTCTTCATGAGCCTTCTGCACTACCCACGCGGAGCCGCTGGCTAAACGTCGATCGGCGCGCTTTCCGGTAACGGGCATCTGCCCGCAGGTACCGCTGGTTTCATCTGCTCCCCAGTGGGTAGGACTTGCGTCATGCACACGAACAAAGGACACCAATGGCTGTAGGCGTGCAAGACCGGGTCGAATTCATCAACGGAGGTCACGAGGTCTCAGGGCACAGCGGACCAGCGTTCTTGGGCGGTCACGGGGAAGCACTGCCCGGGCCATGCGTCACTGTCTCGCTTCTCTTTGGCGCTTCAGTCGACGACGTACTGGCGGGATTCACCACGATTTGGATGCACGGCGACCACAACATCTCAACGGCTCCCCAACTCTCCGCGGCGATTCGGCGGGCGTCGGACATCGACGATTCAGACGTGATGTTGGACCTCAGTGACGTGGCCTCGATAGATCTCGCTGCCGTGGACGTCATGCTGTCGGCCACCGCGATGCTCCAGGAGCGATCCCTGGTACTTCGGTCCCGTTGCCCGTCGCCTTCCACTCTTCGACTGGTCGACGCGCACGGTCTCCGTTGGCTGTTTGACTAAGGGTCCGCCACGAGTTATACCGCCCTGAACTGGCACTACCCCGGGGGCGAGTTCTTCACTACTTCCAGCAAAGCATCAATCGTTGTGGTCGCAACACATACCGACGTGTCGGCAGCTCCGTAGTACAGACGCAATTCACCGTCGGGCTGGACCGTTGCCCCGCAAGGGAACACGACGTTGGGGACGTCGCCCACGCGCTCATACGCGGCCTGAGGTCCGAACACCCAGCGGCCGGTTCGGTGCAACACCACGCTTGGATTCTCCAGATCAAGGAGGGCCGCTCCAACGCGATAGATAGGGCCCGATACGGTCGTCTTGACCCCGTGGTAAATAACCAGCCACCCATCTTTCGTTTCGATCGGAGGCGGACCGATGCCGATTCGCGTGGCATCCCACCAGCCACCCGAACGACACCCCATGACCGGCTCCGGGGATCGCCAACTCACCAGGTCGGGTGAGCGCGAAAGCCACACGTCGGCCGTGAGGCCGGTGACGGTGACTGGCCGATGAAGTAGTACCCAATTACCGTTAATTCGGCGAGGGAAAAGCGAAGCATTTTTGTCCTCAGGGGGCAGAATCGTGCCGACGTGCTCAAACTCATCGAAGTCCGTCGTGAGCGCAAGATGAACGGCCGGGCCGGAAACCCCATAGACCGTGCAGGTCAAGACAAATCGCTCAAGTTCTTCAACCCACACCGTTCTGGGGTCCTCGTATCCCCACATCGCCTGTCGGTCACCTTCAATCGGGCTCAGCACCGGCGCAGGGGCGACCTGCCAGTCGGTAAAACCGTTGACCGATCGCGCCGCATGCAAATGCGAGAGACCAAAGCGGTCTTCAACTCTCACCAATAGCACGGTTTCCCCGTTCAGCATTGCGGCCGACGGATTGAATGCGACATTCATTGCGCCAGGGAAATGGTCGGTCGTCAGAATCGGGTTGTTTGGGTGCCGAGCAAAGATGGCCCCGGCTCCGCCATTTGGACTCATCCGCGCAAGCCCTCGAAATCGCTTCGCAGCACCATGCATGCTTCCCGCAACGCCTGCAGCAGGTTGGGGTGGTCGCCGGGCACGGAATCAAAGCAGGCGACATGCACCCGTCCATTGTCCATATCCGTAACAGTTACTGCGCGTTGAGGATTGGCTACGAACGCGTCCCAGACTGCAGATGCCGGAGGCCCATCGAGGACAACACTTGATCGGACACCAGTACACATCGGCTTCTCCTAAGAACGTCCGGAAATGGGCGGCCAGGAGAGCTACCCGATCAGCGCGGCGTTGAAACCTCGCGGAAAATCATTAGATCCCCGAGCGGACGAATGCAAACACGACGCTCCGATCGTCGGTTCATGCGACGACCAGCGCCACTTGCACCGTGGCCGAAAGCGACCCGGAGGTAGCGCTGATTTGCAGCGGGAAAGCCCCGGTTGGCGTCGTGATCGAAGTTGCCACTTTGATGGTCGCCGACGTTGGCGTCTGCGAGACGACCGAGGCGGTGGCGAATGGCGGGAGGCCCTTCACCTGAAAGGCAATGGTCGAGGAGAATCCACCACTCGCCGCAATGGTCACGTTGTAGGTGGCGTCGGCACCGGGTGCGACTGCGAGCGAAGGTGGCTGGGCCACGATGGCGAAGCCGCCCACCGTGCTCTTCTCCACGACCAAGGTCAACACGATCGAGCGGGCGAAGGTTGCGCTCGTGGCGGTAATGGTGATCTTGGAAGCACCAACCGGGGTCGAAGGCTGAGTCCGAACCCGAATCGTGGTGAGGCCGTTCGATGGGTTCGGGTCGAACACGACGGTGGCCCCACTCGGAAGGTTCGTCGCCGTGAACACCACATCGGGAGCAAACAGCGCGCCTGAGCCCGCCTTGCGCAATACGTTCACTGCCGCAACCGCGTCGTTGCCCGCAGGGACGGTCACCGAGAGCGGAGCAAGACCGAGAGCGAAGTCACCCGTGCGACGAACCACGAGCACCACAGCGGTCGCTCTCGTGGTGGAGCCGGCTTGCCCGATGATGCTCAGCAGATACGTGCCCGATCGAGTTGCTGCTGACGGAACGACGTAGAGCACCGTGCCTTGTGTGGTGGGGCTTGGCGAGAAGTTCGACGATGCTCCACCGGGAAGGCCCTCGAGGCGAAAATCGACCGGACCACTGAAGCCGCCCAGCCGGTTCACGGACACGCCGAATTGCTGTTGCTCTCCCGGTCCACCGACGCGGCTCAGAACTTCAGGTACGAGGGTGAATTGTGGCGCTGCGGTGGTGCTGACGGTTGGCGCCGCGGTCGTGGTTGTCACGATCGGTCGCGCCGTCACGTTGAGTCGAAACGACGCTTGGCGCTCAAGCGTTGCCCCACGACCGCGGAGGAGGAACACTCCCGAGTTCGTGTTGGCAAATGGCGGCACGGTGATTTCCAAACGCCCCCTCGTTGCCGTCTCGCTGATCACGCGGCCGGTGAACCGGTCGGTCAGGTTCGGGAGGTCAAACACGACGATGCCGGAAAAGGAGGAACTGCTCGACACATCGAACGTGTACGTGGCGGTTTCTCCGGCCACTACGTCCTGCGCGTCCTGCACGAGGCGGATGCCGAAGTCAACCGGTACCCGGGTCTTGGTGACGACCTTGCGACGCGACTTCGCCGCCGCCGACGCCGAATCGACGCGGGGAACGGCAACGACGGCGACGAAGATCGCGAGACCGACAGCAACCGCCACGCTCCGGCGGAGCCTCACCGAAGGTTGCGTTACCGACGTCTGTCCAGATTGTGTGTTCATGAGCGTTGTCTCCTGAGATTCGGCTGCGGTCACTACGACACGTGCCCGGTGCCGGGCGAGGTCAAACATCGCTGGCGCGTTCGAATGTTTCCGAGGCGACAACGCCGGGTAGTGCACCCGAATCTCCGAACCCTTGCCCCTTCGCATCGCCGTGTTGTCACCAATAGCGTGGCGGACTCCGCCCCGGCACTACGGCCCGTGGGAGCTTTTCGCTTCGATCTTGGCCGAAGGGCTCGTCGGGCTCGGGCACGACGTGACCCTCTTCGCCACCGCTGATTCCGCCACGAAGGCAAGGTTGGTGGCGACCTCGCCCACCGGATGGTCCGAGGACGCGAACATCGAACCAAAGGTCGCCGAGTGTCTGCACATCGCGTCGGTGTTCGAGCGCGCCAGCGAATTCGACATCATTCACAATGGGTTCGACTTTCTTCCTCTCACCTACTCAGAGTTGGTCGACACGCCCGTGGTCACGACTATCCACGGGTTTTCCTCCGAGGCCATCGTGGCCGTTTATGAGCGATACAACGCGTTCAACGCTTACGTTGCCATCAGCGACTCCGATCGGCACCCCAAGTTGCACTACGCCACCACGATCCACCACGGCATCAACATCAACGACTTCGTGTTCCAACCGAACCCAGACCCGTACCTGCTGTTCTTCGGCCGTATCCACCCAGACAAAGGGACCGCTGAAGCCATCGCGGTTGCCCGACGAGCACAACGTCCGCTCATCATCGCCGGCATCATCCAGGACGACGCGTACTTCAAACGTGAAGTCGAACCGCATCTCGACGGAACACATGTGCAGTATGTCGGTCCGGTTGGTGGGACCCAACGGACCGAACTCCTTGGCCGAGCCGCCGCCCTTCTGCACCTCATTTCCTTCGACGAGCCGTTCGGGTTCAGCGTGGTCGAAGCGATGGCCAGCGGAACGCCCGTTGTGGCCTTGGACCGTGGATCAATGAAGGAGCTCATCGACGCAGACAGCGGCGTGATTGCGTCGAGCATCGACGGCGCAGTTGATGCCGTTCACGAGGCCGTGAAACTTGACCGAGAAAGAGTTCGGAGATCAGCGGAACGCCGATTCAGCGCAACGACCATGGTCAAGCGCTACGAAGATCTCTACCGGGCAGTGCTGCGGCTCCCCAGCGGCGGATCGAGGAAATCGGACTCATCGCCTTCTGATTTCAGGTGACCAGCGAGACGCTGTACCGGATACAGCCCGGAGTCGTGTTCGTCGTAGGACCAGTCCGGCTGCTTCAGAGCGAACGAGTCGTCGAGCACGGCTTGACCATCAACGATGTCGAGCAACGGTCGAAGCGCAGCCCCCAAAACTCGCTCGGCTCGCCCCGCAGCATCGCCGTCGGCGACATCGACGCCCGACAGAACGGGTGTTGCCGAGCAGAGGGCCACCAGGGAACCGATGACCACCTGCTGCTGGGTGGCGAGACTGCACCGAGCACCCTTCGTGATGGTGGCCAACCGATCACCGATCTCTTTCGACACGTCCTTTGCGGCCGAGCCGTCGAGGAGCCCGGCGAGAAGGGTGGTCACGGCGAGGCCGTCGTCTTTGCAGGGCACGCATTGCCCGCACGACTCAACCGAGAGAAAGCGCGACGCGCCATGGGCAACGGCAAATGTGTCTGCGGCGTCGTCGATACAGAGGAACCCGGCCGAGCCCAACGCGCTACCGACACGGCGCATGTCCTCATGGGTCAGGGGTGTGTCGAGCGCATCCTCGCCGACGACGGCCGAAGATGCGCCAGGAAGCACGGCAATGAGTCTCCGACCAAGACGCGCTCCGCCGCCGACATTGCTGATGACATCGCGCAGTGTCGTTCCCATGGCAAATTCGGCAACACCGTGGCGCCGCGTGTCTCCCACCACTGTGCACACGATCGTGCCCGGAGAGTCATCCGTTCCGAGTTCACGAAACCACGCTGCACCGTGCGCCACGATCAAGGCAACGTTGGCAAAGGTCTCCACGTTGTTGACGAGCGCCGGCGCGCCGACCGAATCGAGCGCCCCCGCGAGTTCGGCTGATGCTGCCGCAGCACCACTGCCATCGAGGTCATCGTCGACCCCGCGTCGCCACGGCGGACTGACTCGAGGAAAGGGCTGACGATGGCTCAGCACCTCGAGCATGGCCGTCTCCTCGCCGAAGAGATACGAACTGGGGCCGGTCGCCACGCGAACATCCAGTCCTTCCAACCATCCAGCATCAACAAGGTCAGCTATGGCGTCGCCGACGATGAGTGCTTCGCGCACGAACGTTGCCTTGATGGCGACGACGAGTTCTTCGGCCTCAACTACATGACAGGCGATCAGCGCGCCCTCCAACACCCGAAACACGTTGTTGCGCAGAATCGTCCGATCCTTGAACGTGGACGGCTCACCTTCGGCGGCGTTTACGACAACCGTCGTCGGACGAAGTGACGACGCATTGGCCAGCACGCTTCGCCACTTCGTCGCCGTCGGAAAACCCGCGCCACCTCGGCCGCGAAGCCCACTTTCGGCCAAGAGTTGAACCACCGCCTGTGGTTGCATCGCCCGAGCGATGTGCAGCGCGTCGCCTCCGCCGCCCGCTAGGTAGTCCGCCAACCCTTCGCACGGCTGCTGGTCAAGAACACGGAAGACAAAACCCATGATGTCGCCCTACCCCGTCGTGAGCGGCGTCAAACACCGCCGACACCCACCGAGTTATGGAACGAGCACCGTCACGGTGGTGGTAGTTCGCCGCTGGGCGACTTCTATGGTGCCCAACGCCTTCGCAATGGAGACTCCCCGACCGCCAGCCCGGTCCGCGGTCGGGGCCAACACGTTGGCGAGATCGAATCCGGGGCCTTCGTTGACCATGCGCACGAGGGTTCCGCTCGCACGGCGCTCGATGCCAGCGGTGATCGACGCCTCTCCAACCGTGGCCCGAACGGCGTTGCTGAAGAGCTCGCTGGCGACCAACAACAGATCATCGGCAAGGGGTTCGGAGTACCCCTCGTCGGAACACCACGCTCGGAGACGGTCACGAAGGACACGGCTCTGGTCGTTGTCGGGGGCGAGGTGGAGTTCGAGGTTAGGCATCTGAATCTTCGCACCTGGACGCGATTTCGAGTGGACCTCGTGGCGCGACTTCCGGTGCACACCAAGCGATACCCGACATCACCCGTTCCAAACCAACCTTCTTCACGAAGACTCACACTCCCGGCAAACGAGGACCATCGTGACGTCGTCACTCATACGAGACGGTCGGAATACATGCAGATCATCGAAGCACGCTTTGATCACCGATTCGGCGATCTCACACGGCAGCGTGACCACGAGCGAGGCGAGACGTTCCATGCCATAGAACTCTTCGGCATGATTGCGCGCTTCCGTGAGGCCGTCGGTATACACCGCAAGTTTGGCGCCGGCGCTGAGGTGAGCTGACGCCGTGGACCACGACGCATCGAACACTCCCAGTAACGGCCCGGTCGGTCCGAGCTCATGGACCACGTTGTCGTGACCGGCCAGAAGGGCCGGCGGATGCCCGGCGTTGGCGTATTGACACGCACCGGTGACGGTATCGACGAGCGCCACAAACGCCGTGACGAACGATGGATGCAGATCGCCGACCTGCTCGGACAAGAGACCGAGC
This sequence comes from Acidimicrobiia bacterium, assembly GCA_043719425.1. Taxonomy (GTDB): domain Bacteria; phylum Actinomycetota; class Acidimicrobiia; order Acidimicrobiales; family JANYDT01; genus JANLQX01. The sequence continues at coordinate 10,397 of JAYSTV010000651.1, forward strand.
GAAGCGCCCGGCTCAAGGTGCATTCGGAGCGCGGCGCGAAGAATCTCCTTGCAACGCAGCGCCACGATTGCCTGCAGCGCGCCGTGACCAGCGATGTCGATGACGATGATCCCGAGGACATGGGGTGCGACAAGCGTGACGTCGTAGCAGTCGCCTGCCACCCACCCCTCGGCTGGGAGCAGGTTGGCCGCCGCCGTCCAGCCGAGCGGAAGAGTGCCGAGTTCACTCGCCAATTCGCTGCGCAACTGCAGGGTCACTGAGGTGCTCTGTTCCAGCGCCTCACGGGCCCGATCGGAAATCTCCCGGAGACGTTCGGACTCGGCAAGACGCTCGGCGATCGTTACCCGCATGGCGTCGATCGTGGCCCCCACCTCAGCAACATCGGGAACACCCCCGACCTCCACATTCGACGAGAGATCGCCCCCATTGATCGCCCGAACGGCCACCAACATCCGTGAAATCGGACGGCCAACCCAGCGGGTGAGCGCAACCGCCGCCAACGCCGTGAAGATCAGCCCAGCGACCGGAACGGCAAAGAGCAGCAACGTGAGCTGTTGCGCCCGATGTTCGCGATGGCGGCTGGCGTCGGCGAGCTGGCCAACAAGTCGCTGGGTCAACTCCGCCAAGGATGCACGAAGCACATCGAATCGCTGCTTTCCGATTTGGCTGGCTACTTCGGACTCAGCTGCAGGACGGCCGCGAGTACGGCGCACGGCGATTACTTCCTTGGCTCGCTCGCGCCATTGGTTGCCGGCCGCAACGGTGGAATTCAGGGCAACCGACGTGATCCGGTCATCACGCGCCGCGCCACGAGCCAAGGAGGCTTGCAACTCATCAACAGCCTCGACGCCACGGCTATATGGCTCCAGGAACACCTCGCTCCCCCCGATGACGAAGCCCCGTTCACCGGTTTCCATATCTGTATAGGCCGACGCCAGGCGAAGCACCTGCTGGACACGGACGCTGAGATCACGTTCGGACTTGGCCGCGTCGTTGCGGGCCATTGCCAGGCCAACTCCAACACCGCCGATCGCCACGAGCGACACAATCATGGCCCCGGCAATCACCGCGAGCCGTGGTCGAAGGTTCACGACGAGGGCGCGCAGGCGGGAGGAAACCGACGATGGTCAGCTCGAATGCGCGTCACCGTAGAGCAGCGCAAGGCCGGTCAGTTCGATAAGTCGGTCAACAATCCGGT
>JAYSTV010000652.1:0-1999 GCA_043719425.1 Acidimicrobiia bacterium
TGCTAGCGGCCGGTCGTCGACCAGTGCCAGGCTTCCGACGGCAGGTTCTTGAAGCCGTAGCGGCCGGCGTTGGCGCGCAGCCACCGGTAGCCGGCCGAACCTCGGGAGAGGCCACCGCCACTATCGGCAAAGTCGACGGCCAGGCCCCGCTCGTGCTGGGAGAATCCGGGACGGGCGGTCGGCGGACTGCACGACGAGGCCCTCGCCTGATAAACGGCGAAGGTCGACGATCCGCAGTGCGCCCGCCGCAAGGCGATCTGTCCGGCCGACGACCGGTAGCCGCCGCCCGTGAGATAGATCCCGTCGGCCTTCGCCGCGGCCAGCAGGCGGGCAAGATTTCCTCGGATACTCGGCGCCACGCGGATGCCATGCGTGTCGCCACCACCCGACGCGGCGATATCGCCGAGCGACGGAATGACGAACGACCCGCCACCGCGGCCGCCGGCCCCGGCGCCGGCGGCGCGGAGTTGGCGGGCCAGCACTTCACTGTCGCGCTGGTATCTGGCGGCCAGCTTGGTGTCGACGAGGGCAATCGACGCCGCCTCCGACAATTGTTCTTCGAGCCGGTTCTCCACGTCGGCGGCGAACTTCAGCTGCTTGCTCCGCGCCGCCCGGTACCGGCCAAGCTTGTCGGTAACCGCCGCCTGATACGACTTCGCCCGCTTCTCGGCCTTCACGGCGAGGGACCGCTCGATCGCCAAGTCTTCCTGGGTCGCCGTCAACGCGTCGAGCACGTCGGCCGAACGACGCTTGCCCAGCGAATCAATCACATTCAGTCGGTCGGCCTGGTCGGCGCTCGTGCTGGAAAGGAACGAGTCGACCTGCATCACGGTCGGAGCGGCCACTGCGGAAAGCGCCGCTTGATAGGACAGCGCCCGCAGCGTGGCCAGCTTGGCCGTCAGCGCCCGTTCGCGTGATCGTGCCTGCGCCGCTTCGGACGACGCCGACTTCGCCGCTCGCTGGGCCTTGTCGAGCGACACACTCGTGAGCCGCACGGTGCTGTTAAGCGCCTCGAGTTGGCGCGTCACCTTCGACCGACTGGCCTTTAAGGCATTGACCTGCTTCGACGCCTGCTGAGCCCGGGCCCGAATCTTGGCCCGCTCCGCCTTGGTGCGACGCAGATCGCCGAGCGTGACCTTGGCCTGCTTGGCCGCGGCACTGCGGACCGCCGCTTTGGAGACCTTGGTGGTTTTGACGGTTTTGGCCTTCGACTTTGCCGCGTCGGCCGGGAGGGCCGGGACGCCAAGCGCCATCACAACTACGAAGGCAGCAACACGCCGACCAGTGTCACGCGAACTCGGGCGAAAGCCATGACGGGTGTTCCGGTTCTCCATCGGCGTCCTTTGGGAAGGGACCCGGCCGAGCCGGGTGTGGGGCGCGCAGCGCCGTCGAGCACGGCCACAGAACCTACTCGTTCTTCGCGCTTTCGAGGGTTTGGGGCCTCTAACCTGGCCGGCCATGACGGGATCTCGACGCGCCCTCGCCGTCGGGCTGGCGTCGCTCATCGGGGCGGCCACGACCGCGATACCGACCCCCGCCGCCCCGTCGCCGGCGCCGCCCACGACCGTCGGGGTTCCGGCTTTGCAATCCTGCGTCACTCGGGCCGAGGTCGAGGCTTGGCCCCTGCGCGACCGGGCATCGAACCTGGTCATGGTGGGCGTGATGATCAGTGAAGCGCCCGTCGCGGTGTCCTTGGTGGCCAACGAGGGGCTCGGCGGGATCCTTATTCGGGGCACACCGTCGAAGTCCAGTGGACCGGCGCTGCGGGCCATTCGCGATGCTGGTCGCCACGGTCCGGCGTTCGTCGCCGTCGACGAAGAAGGCGGTCGGGTCCAGCATCTGCGCACCGCAATCGGCGTGCTTCCGTCGGCGAGGTCCGCCCCCAAGACCCGCACTCCCGCCCAATACCGGACCTTGGTCGCCGCCCACGGACGGGCCATGCGGGCCCTCGGTTTCACCATGAACCTCGGACCTGATGTCGACGTTGACCCGCCGAGTG
>JAYSTV010000653.1:0-1997 GCA_043719425.1 Acidimicrobiia bacterium
CCAAGCCGAACCCGACGCCGTCGTAGGCCGTCTCGGAGAACCCGCCCATCGACATCTGCGTCAGATCCTGGCCCCGCAACAGGTGGTTGCGTCGCATCATGTCGATCGTGCGCGGCCCGAGCACGCGCTGTCCGTCGAGCTCACCACCGCGTCGGAGCATCTCGGCGAAGCGGAAGTAGTCCGCCATTGTCCCGGTGAGCCCACCACCACCGGACAGCAGCGTCGGCTGGGTGAGGAAGATGCTCGAACTCGCACGGTCGAGGGCGACGAGCGACTTGTCGCGCCGCCGTCCGTAGCTGGTGGTGAAGCGGTCCACCTTCTCGGCCTTCACCGAGAACGCGGTGTCGACCATGCCGAGCGGGCCGAGGAGCTCGGCGTCGAGGTACTCGTCGAAGCGTTGGCCGGAGAGCACCTCGACAAGATTCGCGCAAATGTCTGTCGCCAGCGAGTACATCCAACGCTCGCCTGGATGGAATCGCAGCGGGACGGTCGCCAGTTGTGCGGCGAGGTGGGCGAGCGGCTGGTTGCGGTCTGCGCGCACCCGGAGGGTGTCGTAGACCTCCTCGACGGGATGCGGTTCGACGATCGCCCCGACGCCGGCGAGGATCGACCCGTAGGTCAGTCCGCTGGTGTGGCAGAGCAGGTCACGGACGGTCATCGCCCGCCTCGGCGGCTCCAGCGCCATGTTCTCCCCCGACCCCGACACCCAAACCTGGTGGTTCTTCCATGACGGGATGAACTTCGAGACCGGGTCGTTCAGCTGGAAGTATCCCCGCTCGTAGAGCGTCATCAGCGCCACCGAGGTGATCGGCTTGGTCATCGAGTAGTACCGGAAGATGGCGTCGTCGCGAAGCGGGGTTGCGCTCTCGAGGTCGGCGAATCCCTGCGTGTTCACATACGCCACCGTGCCGTGCCGGGCGACGAGTGTCTGGCAGCCGGCAATCTTCCCCGGACCGATGAAGTTGCGGCGGAGATGATCGGTGATCCGCGAGAGGCGTTCCGGGTCGAAACCGGCAGCGATCGGGTCGATAGCGAAGGGGGGCACAACCCCCAAGCTTGGTTCCCGGTCGACCCCACCGCCAAACGGAACGGGTTGGAGATTCCGCGTCCGATCCACGTCCCCGGGCCGCGACGTTGTGCCATCATCGTGACCCTGTGACCGCGGACACCACACCTCCCATCCTCGAGGTCAGCAATGTCGAGGTCGTCTACGGCGGAGCGATCCAAGTTCTGCGTGGCGTGAGCCTTGCCGTGCCGACGGGTTCGGTCGTGGCCATCCTCGGGGCCAACGGTGCCGGGAAGACGACCCTGCTTCGAGCGATCTCCGGGTTGTTGCCTTATCACGCAGGGAAGGTCACTGGCGGCTCGGTCGCCCTCGACGGTGTCGACGTGACCGGCGCTGACCCTGCTTCGCTAGTCAGCACCGGAATGGCGCAAGTAATGGAAGGGCGTCGGATTTTTGCCGAGCTTTCCGTCGACGAGAATCTCAAGGCCGGGGCATATACGCGCAAGGATCGCGCTGGGATCGCGGCCTCATACGAGCAGGTCATGGGGATGTTTCCCCGCCTCAGGGAGCGTCATAAGCAGACGGCCGGGTACATGTCCGGGGGTGAGCAGCAAATGCTGGCAATCGGGCGGGCCTTGATGGCCAAGCCGCGAATTTTGCTGCTCGATGAGCCGTCACTCGGTCTTGCACCTCTTATCGTCGAGCAGATCTTTGACATCGTTCGAGAAATCAATCGGTCAGGAACGAGTGTGCTTCTGGTGGAGCAAAACGCGACGATGGCGTTGAAGAACGCAACGTATGGATACGTGATGGAGACCGGCCGGATCAGCAAACACGGTCCCGCGACGGAACTCCTGCAAGATCCAGATGTGCAGGCCGCGTACCTTGGTGGGGAATCGGAGCACACGTCGTATCGGGACCTGAAGTCGTACCGTCGAAAGAGGGTGCTCGGCTGATGACCGTACTCGGCTTGAACGAAAAGCTTGACGGC
>JAYSTV010000654.1:0-1995 GCA_043719425.1 Acidimicrobiia bacterium
TCGGGGGCGCGTGAGTTGCCCGACGGTCGTCAGCCGGTTGCCGGCGGCTGGAACCGGATACACCTGATCGTCGACGACATCCACGCCGAAGCGGCGCGACTCGTCGCCAGCGGGGGTCACCTTGCGGATCGAAGTGATTAGCGGACCTGGTGGCTCGCAGGTCGTCGTCGACGATCCATGTGGGAATCCAATCGAGTTGTTCCAACCCGCACCGCGACCAACAACGTGACCGTGCCCTGAAAGGTCAGGCCGTGCGTTGGTACTCGACGGAAACGGTCCCCGATGCTTCTGGCTCGTCGATGGTCAAACGGTCGCCGACGCATCGGAAGGGCACGGTTTGCCCGGGGGTGAAGCCGCTCACACCCGATGGCCTCGGTGCCGCACCGATCGGGCTGTCGTTCAAGAACAGCTTGATCGAACGTGTCGATGTCCGTAGTGTCGGCGACCAAGCCACCCGGTGAGACGTGGTACGAGCCCTCGAAATCCCAACGGCCGATTCCGCTGATCAGCGGGCCTCCAGGGTCGTTGGCAACCGGCCCAGGATTCTGGCACCTTGATACTCGCCGGTCTTCGAGCGTGGTCGAGGCCGGTGATCGCCGACTGGTGTTGGCCGGTTTCGGCCTAAGGGCAGCAACGCTGCGGGAGCACCGGAGGACTAGTCGCGGCCCTTACCCTTCGACTTCCCGCGGCCCTTGTTGTCGTTGCCGCGGCCGCGGTTGTCTTCGTTCTTCTTCTCTCCGTCGTTTTCGCCGTCGTCATCGTCGTGACGCTTCACGATGGTGGAGGTCGACGTGGCCACCACTGTTCCGGCCGCTTTCGTCGTCACCGTCGTCGTGACTCCGGCGATCGTCGTGGTCGGACCGTGCGGCTTGCCGCAGTCGCTCTTGGCCGCCGCCGCCCGCTCGCTCTTTTTCCGCGACGAGACGTACTCGCCGTGGTTGCGGGCGTTCTCGCACGTGACGACTCGTCGGGCGAGTGTCGTGGTGGTCAGTGCCGTGGTAGTGGTTGTCGTTTGCGACGGCGCGGCCGTGACCACGACCACGGCGACGATTGAGGTCGATGTTTGGGCTCCGGCCGACCCGCTGGCGACCACGACGAGCGCCACCGTGGCGAGCGGTACGAGGAATCGGGCTGCGTTCACGGAGTCTCCTGGTCGATGTCCGACGGTGACCACGGAATGTGGTCGGATTGTCGTGGAGCGACTGTGGTCTCGGGTTGTAAGGAACTTGTGAGCAAGGTGTGCGGCGGGGGTGTGCAAAGCGGACGGCCGCGCTCCGAGGCGGAACCTGAAGGGACTCCTACGCCGGTTCGCCGGTCAGTCGCGTTGTCGGAATGGTCTGCAACCCGCCGGACCGGAGTTCGCCAACGGCGAGAACGGGGTCGGGGTCTTGGAAATACGTTACGTTCGAGTAGTCGGTTTCGCCGATCGTCGGATCATTGGCCCACCACGATGCTTCGAGGGCAATGCCGTTCGGATCGGTGAAGTAGATCGATCGCATCAACCCGTGATCGACGACGTCGGTCACATCTGATCCAACTTTGATGAGTCGCTCCCGTAATGCAAGCAACGCTTTCTCGTCCGGGAGATCCATTGAGAGGTGGTCGAATTGTCCGGCGCGCGCATCGAAGACGCCAGCCGGTTTCGCCAGCTCGTTCGTGCGATGACCGCGGTATTCAAAGAATGCGACCGAACTCCTTGGCCCGAACGCGAAGAAGTAGTGCCGGAACGTGTCGGTCCCGATCGTGGCCACGAGCGGCGCACCCATCGCTCCGTGCCAGAACCGGACCGTCGCGTCCATATCGTTGGTGATCAGCGCGAGGTGATTCAGGCCTTGCCACGAAACGTGTTTCATCACGATGGCCTTCCAGTTTGGCGAGTCACGATGAGCGTAAACGGCTGAACGCCGGTTCGCGGAATTCCCAGGCCTGAGTCTCGCGGGTACCGTGCGGATCACCACTCCGTTGACGGCTGGAGAAACTATGGCGATTCGCATC
>JAYSTV010000655.1:0-1995 GCA_043719425.1 Acidimicrobiia bacterium
CCGCGTGTGGCCGCGTGTAGCCGCCAGCTAGGACCTTGCGACACGACGTCGATAGGGTCAACCGCATGGACTTTGATCTTCCCGCCGATGACGATCCGAGACGACTGGCCATCAGGTCCTGGCTGGCCGCCCACACCAGCCCCACCGGCCGCCAGTTGGCCGAGGCGGGCTATGTGGCCCCGCACTGGCCAACGCCTTTCGGCTTGGGCGCAGATCCCGAGCATCAGCTGATCATCGACGAGGAACTTCGCCGAGCCGAGGTCCGCCGCCCGAGCAACGCCATCGGGATCGGCTGGGGCGGGCCGACGATTCTCTACGGCGGCACGGAGCAGCAGAAGCAGCGGTTCCTGCCGGGGATCTTGTCCGGTGATGAGTTCTACTGCCAGCTGTTCTCCGAGCCCGATTCCGGTTCCGACCTCGCGTCACTCGCCACTCGCGCCGTCCGTGATGGTGACGATTACATCGTGAATGGCTCGAAGATCTGGACGTCGGGCGGTCACCATGCCAAATACGGAATCCTCATCGCACGTACCAATCCCGATGTGTCGAAGCATCGAGGCGTGTCGTACTTCGTCTGCCCCATGAACCTTCCGGGTATGACGCTCACACCGATCATCGATATGACCACCGCGCATTCGTTCAATCAGGTGTTCTTCGACGACGTGCGCATTCCGGCCGAGTACCGCATCGGCGAGGAGGGCGACGGTTGGCGACTCGCCAAGGTCACGCTCGGCAACGAACGGGTCTCGCTGTCCGGCGCCGGGTCCCTATGGGGCACGGGGCCGAGCGCGTATGACCTGTTGGACCTGGTCCGCAAGCAGGGCGGCGTCTCCGAGCCAGTTCTTCGCGACCGCTTGGCGGCGTTGTATATCGAAGCCGAGACCCTTCGTCTGATGAGACTACGTACGCTTACTTCCACGCTAAAGGGCCGCGAACCCGGTGCCGAAGCGAGCGTGCAAAAGCTCCTCGCCGATGAGCACGGGCAGCACGTGATGGAGGTGGCGAAAGAACTCGTGGGTGCCCACGGCATGCTGGCCGGATCAGGCCCGGCTGGATCCCTGCCGATATCGGCTGGCGGGACACCCACACAGGTGAACTTTGCCAAGTCGCTCTATCCCGAGGTGGAGCCGGTCTGGCACTACGGCTACCTGTTCGCGCCCGCCCTCACCATCGGCGGCGGCACCTGGGCCGTGCAGCGCAACATCGTCGCCGAGCGTGCGCTCGGGCTGCCCCACGACATCGATGTCGAGAAAGGGAGGTCGTGGTCGGAGAATCGCCGCGGTTGAACTTCGCTAGACCGGCGTTGGCGCCGCAGCTGCGGCCTCGGCGAAGGTGGCCACTCGACGAAAGCCCACTCGCTCGTAGATTCGCGCCACCGCAGCGTCGGCGGCACTGAGGAGAAGGAGTTCTGCGCCCGACTCCAAACAAGCATCAATAAGTGCACGTGTTATCGCGTCGGCAATGCCCCGACAACGGTGGCTCGGAAGAACGGCGATCCCGACGAGTTCGGCGACCACCTTCCCGTCACCGAGTCGAACAGGTTGCGCGGAACCCGCGCCAACCACACCGTCACCTCCGTGGATGGCGACCACCGCAATAGTGAGTCCCGCCGCCACGCGCGACCGGGACCACTCCACCGCCATCGGGTCATCGGGGGTGAGGTCGCGCTCCAACAGACCAGTGGCGCCGACCGAGGTACCTCCGTGGGAGAACGCCACCTGAGCGACGCGTCGATGGTCGATCAGATCTGGAGACGACGCCGACAGGACCACGACCTCGCAGTCACTGGCACGGGCACGGGCCTGGGCAGTGGTTGCCACATTTTCCGCTTCACGCACCAGCAGTGGTCGTTCGGTCACGACCAGCCCGGCGGCCCGACACACCAAGGCGAGACCTGGCGCGGTGTCGGCAATCCATTCGAAGGCCACCGTCTGCGCCCGCGCCCGCTGCGCCAGTACGACCGCCTCGACCTCTTCGGCCAAGAACACCGCATTG
>JAYSTV010000656.1:0-4836 GCA_043719425.1 Acidimicrobiia bacterium
GGGTTACCCGACATCGACGGTTTCGAGGTGTGCCGGCTGTTGCGAACGCGCCACATCGTCACCCCGGTCATCTTTCTCACCGCCCGTCGCGAAATCGACGATCTGCGGGCCGGATTCGAAGGTGGCGGCGATGACTACCTGACCAAGCCGTTCAGCTTGGAGGAGTTGCGTTTTCGGATCGAAGCGGTGCTGCGTCGGACGAGGCGCGACGACGCATCGGCACCTCGAGCAGCACTGCGATGCCTCGACCTTTCCCTCGACGAAGACGCGAGACGAGTGTGGCGGGGCGACATCGAGGTCGCCCTCACCCCCACCGAATTTCGTCTGCTCACGTACCTTCTGACGAATGTCGGACGGGTGGTCTCGAAGGATCAGATATTGGAGCATGTATGGGGTTACGAGACGGAGGTCGACGGGCGGATCGTGGAGACCTACGTCAGCGCGCTTCGCCAAAAGATCGACACGGCCGAACCGAAACTGCTGCACACCTCCCGCGGTTTCGGATACGCCATCCGTCCACCGGATCGCCCGTGAAACTTCGCGTCGGTCTAGCGCTGCGACTCTTCGCCGTCGTTGCCCTCGCGCTCGTGATCCTCGGTCTGTTCGTTGTTCGCCAGACCCGCGCCGACATGGTGGCCCAGGTTGACGATCGCATCCGCGGCGCGCTCGTCGGCCGCGCCCGCAACGACCCGCCACGGCCCGTGGCGCCGACACCGGCCCCGAAACCATCACCGGCTCCGGCTCCCGCGCCAGTTCCCTCAACGGCTCCCGCACCGACGAGCGACGAGGTTCGATCCAGCGCCCGCCTCGTTGTTGATACAACCGGACGGGTGCTTTCGGCCGAGCCTTCCGGGAGCGCGGCGGCGCCCGATGCCCTGCCCTCCTTCGACCGAAGGTGGATCACGAACGAACTCGCCCGTGGGGTCGGTCGAGATCCGGGCCGCGGGATCACGATCCAGTCCGAAACAGGTCCGACTTACCGGGCGATGGCGACAACGACGCGCACCGGAAATCTCGACATCGAGGCCACGCCGCTTGGCTTCGTTGAGCAGAGCATTTCCGACTTGCTACGTACGCTTGCCATTGGGTCCGTGGTGGTGCTGGCGCTCGTGGCGGCCACCGCTTACTTCGTGCTGCGACGCGCGCTTCGTCCCCTGAGCACCATGGCCGACGCCGCCACCCGCATTGCGCACGGCGATGTGGCGATCAAGCCCGGGACCGCCAGTCCGCACGCAGAGTTGGCCGAACTCGGGACCGCGCTCAACACCATGGTCGGCACACTCCGCTCGTCGATCGACGAGCGGACGGCGGCGCTCGATGCGAAGCAGCAGGTCGAATTGCGCCTCCGTCGATTCGTGTCCGACGCGTCGCACGAACTGCAGACGCCGATCACCTCGATCCGTGGTTGGGCTGAACTCTTTCGCCAAGGTGGCCTGGCGGGCGAAGCCGACTTGGCAAAGGCAATGGGGAGAATCGAAACCGAAAGCGCGCGTATGGGTCGCTTGGTCGACGATCTCCTCACGCTGGCCCGCTCTGACGAACAGCGGACGTTTTGTCACGACCGGGTCGATGTGGCCCTCATTGTCGCCGATGCCGTGGCCGATGTACGCGCCATCGACGCCACCCGAGTCATCACCGTATCCGGCGGCGACAATGCGCCCACCGGAGTGATCGGTGATGCTGATGCCGTCCGCCAAATCATGGACAATGTCCTCACCAACGCCCGCCGGCACACGACGAGCGGAACCCGCATCGAGGTCGACCTTCAGACGGTGGGTGGCGAACTGGTCATCGCCGTGAGTGACCATGGACCCGGGTTCAAGCACAACGGCCTCGACCATGTCTTCGATCGGTTCTGGCGAAGCAACGACGGCGACGCGAAAGGAAGCGGACTGGGGTTGGCCATCGTGCGGGCCCTCGTCGAAGCGCATCACGGCACCGTGTCGGCAGCCAACCGGCCAACGGGAGGGGCGATCGTGACCGTTCGCCTCCCGTTGGCCGCAACTCTGTGAGGCGCGGCACGCGCGGCATCGGCGGACAGATCGACGATGATTTCGTAGCGCTCGCCGGGCGCCAGGAAGAGACGCGTCACTGGCACGGGAGCGTTCACAAGGCCGCCATCGGTGCCGATCACAAAGAACTTCAGTGCGCGTAGGTCTCGGTGCGAACGGAACCCGACGGATCGGTGAAGGCGAACGTGTAGCCGCCCGCCGCCAGGGCGTAGTCGATGCGATAGCTCGCTCCGGAGACGGCGTACTCCACCCGATAGGCGTTCGTTCCGATCACCGCAAACGAGGTGATCGAAGTGCCCCGCAACGGTTGTCCCGCCGGTCGTATTGGCTTCAATGCCGGTTGTGGATCGACCTGATCACCGACCACCTGCACCTTTCCTCGCATGCCACCGTTGATATAGGGATAGGTGAGGGTCGAGTGGTAGTGATAGGTGTCGGTCGCATCGGAGTGGCCGTTGTATTGATCAAGGCCGCGAACGAGTGATCCGTCGGGCTCGGTGAGGCCATACACGCGGAATCCATCGAGGGCAATCGCAATCGGCGTTGCTGCTCCGCCGACTTTGCCGAGATGCAGCGGGGCGGCGTGATAGTGGTAATCATCGGCTCGGCCGCAATGCCCACCCCACTGGTCAAGCTCGCCGATCAGGTACGAGTCTTCACCGCGATTGTTGAGCGCATTAAAGATCGGCACACCGTTGATGGCCAAGGCAATGGCCCCCCGGAACAACGCCGTCTTGGCGGAAATTGGCGTGTCAGCAAGCACGCCCTTGAGCGGGATATGCCAAGCATTTGTGCCGCCGTATGGCTGTGGCAGCGGAACCTGTTGCTGCCAGTTGGTGATGCCGACCATCATCTGATGTTCCGCAATGCCGGTCGACTCGACGATCAGCTCCGTGGCGCTTCGGGTGGCTCGAACCGACTTCGGAAAGATCGACCACGGGTCGAGCGCGGTGGCCGAGCCGACAACCACGGTCGTTGGCACCGCGGTCGTTGGCACGGCAATCGTTGGCACAGTGGCCTTCAGTGTTGATGCGGTGGCGAGCTTGGTCGTGGTCTTTCGCTTCTTCGACGCCGCGTCGGCTGCGGCCCCCGGAGCAAACGCTGCGGCAAGCGCGCCCGAGCCCAGCAGATACAGCATCTGGCGACGGGAGACCTCGGCCTGATCACCAGAAGGGCCGTGATGGTGGCCATCGTCATGATGATGGTTGCCGTGGTCATGAGGATGAGGATGACGATGAGGATGAGGATGCGAGCTGTTCATGGCTCAGAGGTTGCTGGACGAACCTCACCAGCAGCTGAAGACGGCGAGGAAGAGTCAATGCGGAGATGATCACGTTCACTGCGAGCTACCCGCTCACCATCACCGACGCGAGCTGGAAGAGCCTCGTGATTCACCGGGCGGGTTTCGTCGGCCAAGTTCATTTGGGGCAGCGATCTATTCGTCGACAACACCGTGCTTCTCCGCCGGAAGGTCACCCGACCAGCGTGATCCGACCTACCGCAGGCGAGTTGTGTCGACCTGGGGAACGGCGCGGATGACGATGTTGTCGTCGTAGTGACGGCGGGTGCGATCGAATCGCCCACCGCACGTAATGAGCGTGAGCATTGGATCACCGGTCACGCGGAACAGTTCCGACGCCGGAAGCGCTTCCTTACTCACCTGATACCGCTCGGTCACCACGAATCGTCTATCCGTTCCGGTTGCGTCGGTCACCACGATGTCGGCGCCGACCGCCAGGCGCGGCAGATCGATGAACACCCCCGGCGACTTCTGATGATCGACGTGGCCGGCGATGACCGCCGATCCCACACTCTGCCCGGGTGTGGCGCCGTAGTGATACCAACCGGCGTTGATGGCATCGGGGATCTCCATCGATCCATCGGACTTCAGGCCGACCGCATCGACGACTGCATCGACGCCAATAGCCGGAATCATGATGCGTCGTGGCGCTGCCGGTTCGATAGGCGCGCGTACTGATTGAGCACGGGCATCCGTTCGCGCCGGAACACTGCGGGCTGGCGACGACGCCAACCGGACCGGACGCTCACTGCTCGGTGCACCGCGGACCCAGAACTGTTTGAAGACGGCAAGGTCGGGTCGGCCCAACGGGTTCACGTCGTGGCGAACCACAGGTCCGGTGAGCTGGACCCTCGGTGCAGCTCCGGCCTTGACGTTCAACGCCACGCCCACACCGATCAGCGTGAGGGCCGAGACGGTCAGCACCACCTTGGGGCGAATTGAAGACACGGAAAACTCCAAGACGAATCGAACCAAACCGAACAGACGAACAAGAACACCACATGGAGGCGGCCCGCGATGGGACCGCCTCCGTGGTCACAGGTTCCCGAACGTGTTACCCGCGGCGACGGTTGCGGGCGATGACGAGTGATGACGAGGCGACGCCGGCGAGGGCGAAGCCACCGAGCACGAGCAACAGCGTGTTCGATGACGACGACGCAGCAAGGCCATCGTCACCGGTGGCCACTTGAGTCGGAGCCGCGGTGGCGGGCTTGGTGATCACCGCATCGATCAGGTGGATAACGCCGTTCGAGGCCTTCACATCAGCCGTGATAACGGTGGCCCCGCCGACAATCAACTTGTCACCGTCGAGCTCCACCGAGATGGGTCCACCGAGGGAATCGACCGTTCCACCGGCGGCGGCGATGGCGGCCTTGGAGTCAACTGCGCCGGACAGCACGTGGAGCTTCAGGATGTCGGCGAGCGCACCCTTCGGGTCCTTCAGGAGCGAATCAAGAGTTCCCGCCGGCAGCGCTTCAAAGGCCGCATTGGTGGGAGCAAAGACCGTGAACGGGCCGGGGCCGG
>JAYSTV010000657.1:0-4818 GCA_043719425.1 Acidimicrobiia bacterium
TTGACCGAAGCCAACCTGCGGGCCCGGTTCGGAGAGGAACTCTGTTCCCACTTCACTTACGCCATTTGCGGCGACGGCGATTTGATGGAGGGCGTGAGCCACGAAGCGGCGTCGCTCGCCGGCCACCTCGGGCTCGGCCGCCTCATCTGCATCTACGACGACAACCACATCACCATCGACGGCCCCACGGAACTTGCGCTCACCGACGATGCGGCGATGCGGTTTCGGTCCTATGGCTGGCACGTCGACGAAGTGGGCGAGATTGCCAACGACCTTGATGCTCTGGAGGCGGCCATTCGCCGTGCCCAGGCAGTCACGGATCGTCCGTCATTCATTCGGCTTCGCAGCCATATCGCCTTTCCTGCTCCCACCAAAATGAACACATCAGCGGCGCACGGCTTGCCCCTTGGCACTGCGGAAGTGGCGAACACGAAAGAGATCCTCGGGATGCCGGCGACGGACTTCTTCTGTCCGGGTGAGGTCCTCGCTCACTATCGATCGGCCGGCTCGCGCGGCGCCGCGGCGGCCGACTCGTGGGATGCCAGGGTCGGAGCTGCGACCAACGGCGAGGCGTACCTCGCCCTCGTCGAAGGCCGCATGGCGGCGGGCTGGGACGCCGCGTTGCCCGCGTTCGTCGCGGGCACCAAGATCGCCACCCGCGTCGCCAGCGGTGACTGCCTGAATGCCCTCAGCGCATCGGTCCCGGCGCTAATTGCCGGCGGCGCCGACTTGACCGGCAACACCGGAACCATGCTCAAGAACAACGGCGTTTTCAGCTCGTCGGAACCCGCTGGGCGACTCATTCACTTCGGTGTTCGCGAGCACGGCATGGGTGCCGTGATGAACGGGATGGCAGCCCACGGTGGTGCCGTTCCGGTTGGCGGCACGTTCTTCGTGTTTAGCGACTACATGCGCGGGGCGGTGCGCGTCGCCGCAATCAGCGGCCTCAAGGTCATCTATTCGTGGACCCACGATTCGCTCGGCGTCGGCGAAGACGGTCCCACGCATCAGCCGATCGAGCATTTGGCGTCCCTGCGCGCCATGCCCGGCCTGCGCTTGCTGCGTCCGGCCGACGGCAACGAGACCGCGGCCGCCTGGCGAGTGGCGCTGAGCTCCGATGGGCCGACCGCCCTCGTACTCTCGCGTCAGGATCTCCCCGTGTTGGCCGATACGGCCACGTTGGCTGCCGACGGCGTCGCTCGCGGCGCCTACATCTTGAGTTCCACGGCCAACGCCAGCGAGCTACCCGATGTGGTGCTGGTCGGTACCGGCAGCGAGGTTCAGCATTGCGTCGACGCGGCTAAGGCGCTCGGCGAGGAGGGCTACTCCGTTCAGGTGGTGTCCATGCCCTCGTGGGATCTCTTTGACCAGCAGGACGAGGAGTACATGGATCACGTCTTCCCCGAGGGCGTGCCGGTCGTGGCGTGTGAGGCTGGATCATCGCTCGGCTGGGAGCGCTGGGCCGATCTGTCCATCACCATCGACACGTGGGGCGCGTCGGGAGCGGCCTCGAAGCTCATGGAGGAATACGGCTTCACCGCCGACGCGGTGACCGAGGCCGCCCTGCTGTTGCTCGAAGGCAACGGAGAATGAAGGAGCAGTCGGCGATGTTGACCATGCCAGGAACGATGTTCAGGAGACCATCATGAGTGACCGTCTAGTTGCCCTATCCGCTGACTTCGGGCAGAGCCCGTGGGTCGACAATCTGAAGCGCGCGTATCTTCGCGACGGTACACTCGCCGGACTCGTGACCCGCGGTGTACGCGGCGTCACGAGCAACCCCACGATCTTCCAGAAGGCGATCTCGGGCTCAGCCGACTACGACACCCAACTCGCTGAACTCTTCGGTTCGAGCACCGCCCCGGAGCCTGCGTTCTGGACGATGGCGGCCGATGATGTCAGTGATGCGTGCGACATTCTGGCCGTCGTCCATCAGTCCAGTGTCGGCGTCGACGGCTACGTGTCGCTCGAAGTCTCGCCCGCGCTGGCCCACGACGGACCGGGCACCACGGCCGCAGCTCGCGACATCCACGAGAGAATCGCCAAGGCCAATCTCATGGTGAAGATTCCGGCCACCGCCGAGTGCGTTTCGTCGATCGAGGCGATGATCGCCGAGGGCCGCAACATCAACGTCACGCTGATCTTCAGTCTCGAGCGCTACGCCGACGTGATTGAGGCGTACATCAGCGGGCTCGAGTCGATGGCCGACGCCGGCCAAACCGATTTATCCGGCGTGGCGTCGGTTGCCTCGTTTTTCATCTCTCGGGTGGACTCCGAAGTGGACAAGCGCCTCGACGCCATCGCCACTCCGGAGGCCACCGCCCTCAAGGGCAAAGCGGCCGTGGCCCAGGCGATACTTGCCTATCAGCTCGCCCTCCGACAGTTCAGCGGCCCCCGATGGAGTCGACTGGCGGCCCTCGGTGCCCGTATCCAACGCCCGTTGTGGGCGAGCACCTCGACCAAGAACCCGGCCTACCCGGACACGCTCTACGTCGACACGCTCATCGGCCCCGATACCGTCAATACGCTTCCCGAACCAACGCTCGAGGCCTTTGCCGATCACGGCACTCTGGCCCGAACGATCGATGACGTGGCCGCGATCGCCGACGCGTATCGGGTTTGGGGCGAGCTCGCGATCGTTGGCGTCGACATGACCGACGTGGCCGAGACGCTCGAGCGCGAAGGGGTGGCATCGTTCGCCAAGAGCTTCGACGATCTCCTCGCCTCGCTGGCGGCGCGCGTCAGCGAATTCGCCGCCCAATGAGTTGCGTGTGAACGCGCCGGCGCCGGTTATCGCCGATCCCACGGTTCTCGTCATCTTTGGCGCCTCGGGCGACCTGACCTCACGCAAACTCATGCCCGCGTTGGCCGATCTGGAGAAGCAAGGGTTCCTCAACGAGCGCTTCACCGTGGTTGGTGTGGCCCGGACAGAAATGTCCGATGCCGACTTCCGGGACCGGATGACGGCGGCTGTCCCCGAACACGGCGACCACTGGGCGGCGCGTGCCGCCAAGTTCCGCTACGTCCAAGGCGAATACGGCGATCCGGCGCTCTACGAGCGCTTAAAAGTCGTGCTCGGTGAAGTCGATACTGTTTTGGGTCTGCCCGCCGGAACCGGGAGTCGCCTGTTCTATTTCTCCGCTCCGCCGAGCACCTTTCCTCTGCTCGTGAATGGCCTCACCGCGGCCGGGCTCAACCGGGCGGGTAGCCCGCAGTCATATGCGCGCATTGTGGTGGAGAAGCCGTTTGGCCGAGACGGGATGTCAGCCATCGCACTCGACGAGACCATTCATGCCGGTTTTAGCGAGTCCCAGGTATTTCGGATCGACCACTATCTCGGTAAAGAGACTGTGCAGAATCTCTTGGCCCTCCGTTTCTCCAACACAATTTTCGAGCCTCTGTGGAACCGGACCTACGTCGACCATCTCGAAGTAACTGTGGCGGAGTCGATCGGCGTCGGACATCGCGGCGGCTTCTACGAAGAGGCCGGAGCCATGCGCGACATTGTCCAAAATCACGTCATGCAGGTCCTGGCTCTCATGCTCATGGAGCCTCCCGTCCGGATCGACGCCACGTCGATTCGCGACGAGAAAGTGAAGGCTCTCAAAGCGATCGTCAAATTCAACGTGTCGCAGGTCGTCCGCCAAGTCGTTCGCGGGCAGTACACCGCCGGTTCCGTCGACGGTGCCCCGCAGGTCGGCTACCGGGCCGAAGAAGGCGTGAGTCCGACCAGCAACACCGAAACGTTTATTGCCATGCGCATGAGTTGCGACAATTGGCGATGGGCCGGCGTGCCGATCTTTGTGCGGACGGGAAAGTGTCTTTCCAAGCGCGTCACCGAAGTTACCGCCCACTTCCGCGATGCTCCGCTGCAGCCGTTTGCCGAAGCCATGGGGTCGCGCCATGAGCCGAATTCACTCACGGTGCGCATCCAGCCGATGCCGGGCATATCGCTGCGTTTTGGCGCCAAGGTCCCTGGACAGTCGTTTCGGGTCCGCACCGCGCACATGGACTTCGACTACGCCGACCAGTTTCCCGAAGAAGACCTCGACGGCTACGAGCGCCTGCTGCTCGACGCCATGCTCGGCGACGCCACCCTGTTCATCCGCAGTGACGAAGTGCGCACGGCGTGGGAGATTGCCGACCCCATCCTCGAAGGCTTTGCCGCCGGCGATGTACCGGTGGCAATGTACCCCGCCGGTTCGTGGGGACCTTCCGAGGCCGACGTGCTGATGGACCTCGAGGGCTATCGCTGGCGCACGCCGTAGTCGAGGGTCGTTGCCCCAGCGGAGCTGCGGGAGGTCTGCCCCGGAGGTCCGTTGCCCCGCGGAGCTGCGACGTCACTCAAGATCTGGACAGGGTCCGCCGATCTCGGGGCAGAAAGTTTTACATTTTTTCCGACCTGTTCCCCACCCTCTGGACAACCCGTGCTCGCCCTTCCTGGACCTGTGGTCTCCGCCGAATGGCTGACCGACCACCTCGACGACCCAACCCTCGTGATTGCCGATGTGCGGTGGTACATCGACGGACGCTCAGGAGAGGCGGCCTACGACGCCGGTCACCTTCCCGGGGCAATCTGGGTCGACCTCGATCACGACCTCGCCGGCCCCGCTGGACTCGGACCCGGCCGCCACCCGCTGCCGTCGCCCGAACACTTCGCCGAGGCCATGAATCGTTTGGCCATCGGTGACGGAGACGTCGTGATTGCCTACGACGACGCCGGCGGATCCATAGCCGCCCGGTTGTGGTGGATGCTCACCGTGACCGGTCATCCGGCCGCAGTGCTCGATGGCGGCATCTCGGCCTGGACCGGCGAAC
>JAYSTV010000658.1:0-1987 GCA_043719425.1 Acidimicrobiia bacterium
GCGGAGGTGTCCGGGTACCTGGTGGGCTCCGCCGCCTTCAAAGCGGTTGGGAAGGGCGAACCCCTTCCGGCGGGTTCGATTCCCGTCCACCTCCGCCAATAAGCCCTGTTCAGGGCGTGTTTTCACGCTGGCGTGGTCACGCCGTGGTCACAGAATCTTTTCGAAGTCGCGGGCGGCAGTGCGATTGCGTGTTGCGTGACGACAGCCTTTGCATCGACTCAGCGCTGTGTCGATGACAGCGCCCTTCGCTCGTTTGTCCAGCTCAGGCGGTGTTTAGCTGCCTGGGTCGGCTCGGGTCATCGACGGATGGGGCGAGCATCCGCGAGTTGGTCCGCACTTGTTGGGACGGCACGTTCGCGTTGTAGGCGGGAAGGATTCCCGTCCGCCCTACCTACGGACGGTGTCGACGACCTTGCGTCATGACGAGGACGATACCGAGGTTGGGGCGCGTAGCAGCGAGCATGATGCTCGGATGTTTCGAGCTTGCTTGCCGATGTCTGCTGAGTGTGCCCGCCGGACAGATCGTGCACGTCCACACCCGTTGCTACTCGGGCTCAACTGGTACGCCAGCCGATCCGCGCAGGCCAATTCGGGCACTGGGCGGCAAGATCGTCACCGTTGATCCGAGCGACAGCAAGCCGTCGAACCTGTGCTTCGCCGGTTGGGCCGCCCACAGTGTGGCCGATGCCTGCTCGTCGCTCGAGAGCGCAACCCGCTCTCTGCCGTGTCACGGCGTGGTGGGCGTGGTGGCCAACAGCCCCCGTGTCCAATTGCTGCAACTCTCGGTCGAGGAGTGTTGCGCTGATCGGTCTAGAGGTTCTGCACATCACGGTCTAGGTGGTCTGCAAACATCGGCTCAGCGGTTAGGGTTGGTTCGATGGATACCCTCGAGGTGCTTGGGCAGGTATATCGGCCACGAGTGATCGACGCCGGGCTGCGCCGTGCGCTGGGTGCCGCAGGTGCCGTGGTCGTCGAGGGCGCGAGGGCCAGCGGCAAGACGATGACAGCGCTGCACGCTGCGGGCTCATACGCGTTCATTGACGACCCAGCGACTCAACGCATCCTGGAGATCGCACCTCGATCGCTGCTTGAGGGGGATGCTCCGCGGTTGCTCGACGAGTGGCAGGTTGCGCCTGAACTCTGGAATCAGGTGCGACGCGCGGTCGACGGGACAACGGCACCGGGGCGGTTCATCCTCACGGGGTCGGCAGTACCGACCGATGACATCGTCCGTCACACCGGCGCGGGGCGCTTCCTCAGACTTCGCCAGCGGACGATGACCTGGGGGGAGAAGCTCGACATCACTGGGCCTCGCGTGAGTATCGGAGGGCTGTTCCTCGGGGAGCGACCGGTTGCGAACATGCGAGCGGGCATGGAACTTGGCGAGGTCATTGACAACATTCTCCGACCAGGCTTTCCCGCTATGACGGCGCTCGGGCTCGAACAGTCCGCCGATCGACTGAGGGCCTACATCGACGAGGTCGCCCGCACCGACATCCGTCGACTGGCAGACGTCCGCCACGAACCGAACGTGATCAAGCAACTCATCTCCGGATTGGCACGGTCGGTCGCCTCCGACGTGACCTACAAGACCCTCGCCGCCGACGTCGCGACGGTAGCTCCAACGATCGACGTCGAAACGATCAGCAGCTACGTCGGACTCCTCGAGCGGCTCTTCATTGTCGAACCGCAGCGCCCCTGGACGCCGAACCTACGATCCCGCGCCCGCCTTCGCACCTCACCAAAGCTGCACCTGGTCGACGCCTCGCTCGCTGCAGCGGCGCTGGGCGCAGGGTCCAAGCGGTTGTTCAGCGACCTCGAAACTGTCGGCGTGCTTTTCGAGAGCGCGGTAGTTCACGATCTGATGGTGTTCGCCTCGGCCATCGATGGTGAGGTCCGCCACTACCGGGACTCGAATGGTAAGGAAATCGACGCCATCATCACGCTCCCCGACGGTCGTTGGGGAGCAGTCGAGGTCAAACTCGGA
>JAYSTV010000659.1:0-1985 GCA_043719425.1 Acidimicrobiia bacterium
ATCGGCGATTGTCGCTGCTTGCGCGGCGCGCCCAACGGCGGGCAGCGCTCGCATGAGTCCGCACCCTCCGACGAGCCGAGCCAGATTCTCGCTGGGGTCGGCAGCCAATTCCGCACAGATCTCGATGAACGTTTCGATCCGGCCGTCGTAGAGGTGAGCACAAGCCAGAGACAGCTGGGCAAACCCGATGGCGAACCCCTCGTACCGGTCGTCTCGTTCGAGACGAACGGCGGCGGCGGCATAGCCAACGGCAGCCGAAGGACGGCCGGTGTAGGCGCAATACGACGCCGCCGTCAACAGCTTTGGGAGTTGGGGCAGACCGGCGGCAGTAGCCACCTCGATCAGTTCCTCAGCCCAACTGGCCGGTTCGTAGCGCTGCAAAGCAAATGACATCAGCGTGGTGGGAGCGGCGATCGCCGAGGCCGTTTCGTAGTCCCCCTGATCAGCCGCCCATCGAAAGGCGACGCGCAGGTTGGCGAATTCGGCGTCGAGCCAATCCGTTGCGATTCGTTGCTGCGGGCCGTCCCACGTCTCGAAATTCGTTCGAACCTGCTGCGCAAAAAAGGCCGCGTGCCGGGACCGTAATTCCGAGAAAAGGCCGCCTTTGGTACTCCGCTCCTCGGCAAACTGACGGATCGTTTCTAGGAGACCGTAGCGGGTGACGCGACCGACTCGCGTGGTGGTCAGTAGCGACTTCCGAACGAGTGAATCGAGCACGTCGAGGGTCTCGTACTCATCAAGGTGTGGCGCGCAGACCTTGGTCGCGGCGTCGAGGACAAACCCCCCGGCGAACACTGCGCACCCGCAGAGGATGCTCTGTTCGGTCTCATTGAGCAGGTCGTAGGACCACTGCACGGCGTGTCGGAGTGTTTGGTGGCGCTCCACTCCCCGACGCGCCCCTGACAAGAGCTTGAACCGGTCGGTCAGCCGGGCGAGAACTTCGTTCGGGTTCATCGAAACCATTCGCGCCGCGGCCAACTCGATCGCCAAAGCAATGCCATCGAGCTGACCGCAGATCTCGGCAATGGCCTCAAGATCCGGCCCCGATGGAGCAAACGAAGCCACCGCCGCGCCGGCCCGTTCTACGAACAATGCGACAGCAGCAGAAGCCGTCCCGGTCGTGATCTCAAGAGGTGGCACCGTCCAGGAGTGCTCGCCTCGCACTTGTAGTCCTTCGCGGGAGGTTGCGACGACCTTCACGTGAGGGGCTCCCGAAACGATCTGGTCGGCCAGCAACGCCGCCGCGTCGACGACGTGTTCGCAGTTGTCCAAGACGATCAGCAGCCGACGAGTGCCCAGGCTCTCGACAACGTCGTCGGACACCGAGCGATTTCCGCGCGCCGTGATGCCGAGCGCCGCAGCGACTGCCTCCGGAACCGAAAGCGGGTCACCGATCGGCGCGAGTTCGACCAGCCATGCGCCATCCGGGAATTCCGGCGATAGCTTCGCAGCGACGTGGATCGCCAGGCGCGTCTTCCCGACGCCGCCCACTCCGGTAAGGGTTATCAGTCGATGCGCCCGAATCAGGTCAACCAGCTCGACGACTTCATGCTCTCGGCCGACCAGCCCCGCTGAAGGCCGGGGAAGGTTGCCCGGGGCTTCTGTAAGGTTGCGCAACGCCGGAAAGTCCGACTGCAGTCCTGCGGCGCGCACCTGAAAGAGGTGTTCCGTCCCGGTGATGTCGCGAAGACGATGCTCACCGAGGTCGACAAGACCGATCTCGGCGACGTTGCCAACCACGCCGGCGGTTGAACCACTCAGCAGAATTTGTCCGCCGTGACCCACCGCCATAACTCGCGCGGCTCTGTTCAATGCCGGTCCGAAATAGTCGTCACCGCGCTGCTCGGCTTCCCCCGATGCGACGCCCATCCGGACCGGCAGGCGCATCAATCGCTGGGCGGCGATAGCCGCTTCAACCGCTCCTCGCGCCGAATCAAACGCGGCACACACGCCATCGCCTGTGTGCTTGAACATCCAGCCACCAT
>JAYSTV010000660.1:0-1981 GCA_043719425.1 Acidimicrobiia bacterium
CTCGCCAACTTCGAGTCGGCGTTTTACCGTTCGGAAACGGCCGACAACTCCAGCTACGAGCAGTGGGCCGAAGAGGGCTCGCGTGACTCCGTGGTCCGAGCCAACGGCATCTGGAAGAAGCGCCTCGCGTCGTATGAGGCACCGCCGCTCGACTCGGCGATCGACGAAGAACTTCAAGCATTCATCGCTCAGCGCAAAGCCGAGCTCCCCAACGAGATCGGCTGACCACGATGTCCTCCCTCCTTGATCACGTCATCATCGAGATCGTTCCGCTCAAATCGGCGCAGGCTGCATTGGCCGCGTTGCGTCCCGAGTCAACGGTGTCAGTCACTTGCTCGCCGGCGAAGGGCATCGACGCGACGTTGGAGTTGGCCTCGCAGGTGCTCGCCGCCGGACATCACGTGATCCCGCACCTCGCCGCCCGCATGGTCGAAGGCCCGGATCATGTGGCTCGGATCGCGGCGTGGTTCAAGCGAGAAGGCGTTCGCTCGGTGTTCGTGATCGGTGGTGACCAGGAAGCCCCGAGCGGCCCCTACGGCGACGGTGTGGAGTTCCTCCAGGCGTTCCTTGCCGCCGACCACGGCCTTACTTCGGTCGGTTTCGCCGCCTATCCCGACGGTCACGCCACGATCGATCGCCGGGTGCTCCACGAGGCCACCCGCGCCAAGCAAGCTCTCGTCGAAGATGCCGGTCTCGCCCCATTCGTAAGCACGCAGATGTGTTTCGATCCGGCCACCATCCGCACTTGGCTGGAGGCCGAACGCGCCGCCGGTCTGCGCGCGTCGCTGCACTTGGGAATCCCGGGCGTGGTCGACCGCACCAAGCTGCTGACCATGGGCGCTCGCCTCGGCATCGGCACGTCGCTGCGCTTCTTGAAGAAGAATCGGGCCACCGTTGGCCGCCTCCTTTCCCCCGGCGGATACGACCCGTCGGCCCTCGTTCGTCCCCTCGAAGCCGATGCCGAGCGTCTCGGGATCGACGCTCTCCATCTCTTCACGTTCAACGAGGTCGAAGCCACCGAACGCTGGCGCGAGTCGGCGCTCGCCATTCGCTAAGCGCGCTGAGGAGTTGGCGACGTCAGCCGCAAGGCCCGATTTCGTTGTCAAGGAACTGCGTGACCGCTCGTCGATGGTCGTTGTGGTGATTCGTCGGGCGAGCCGGGCGCCGTTGTGCAGGGCGAGGCGGACGAGCGTTGTTGACCCGAAGGAAAGACCGGCCGCTCAGGCGGCGCGAGCCCGAGCGGGCGGCCCGGTTGTTTGCACGCCTCCGTCGGGCCGGGTGATGATGAGGGTCCGGTCGGGGAGCAGGGTGAGTTTCCATCCGCCTTCGTGGGCGAGGTGGTGGTGTTTGCTGCAGACCGGGAGGAGGTTGGCCAGGTCGGTCAACCCGCCGTTTTCCCAGTACTGCACGTGGTGCGGTTTGGTGAATTCGAAGGGCACGCAGCACCCGGGAACAGCGCAGGTTGGATACAACGCACGCAGAGCACGTCGTTGGGCTTTTGACGCCAGTCTCGAGGTTCGTCCGAGGTTCATTTCGCCCGGCGCATGCACCACAACGCCGTTGGCCACGGTGATAGCGAAGATGTCGGCCCGTTCATAGAGATCTTCGAGCGCCCTCCATGGCAACTCGACGGGTATGCCCCAATCGACGACCGGCTTGCCTCCGTTGGCATTCACGGTTGCTTGCTGGGCGTCGAGGACGACGACGATCTCGGGTCGTCCGAAGCGGCTCGCGCCGCCGCCGAAGAACGAGTCCCACTCGTCGTCGGAGGCGTCGGAGGCCTCGGAAGCATTGACGTTGTCATGCACAGCCGACAGCCGCGAACTACGCGCACCCATGGTGAGGGCAAGAAGGGCAAGGGCACGCAGGTGGTCTTGCTTTGCGCCGGGGTCGGTCGGGCAGGAGGACGGCGTTCGTTCGGCGAACAGCGCGGCGAGCGTGGCCTGCAAACGTCCGTGAAGCAGCGCTCCGCTGAGCGGGT
>JAYSTV010000067.1:0-10380 GCA_043719425.1 Acidimicrobiia bacterium
TTCCACACCTACCCCGATGACCCTGCATGGCGGGGCTGGTGGGGCGACGAGCCACCGTTTCGCGTCCCGGTGTTCGTGCTCACTCACCGCACGCTCGACTCGATCAACATGTCCGGTGGCACGACGTTCCACTTCGTTGCCTCGACCCCCCAGGAGGTACTCGCCCGGGCCACCGCCGTCGCCAACGGGAATGACGTTCGCGTCGGAGGCGGAGTGAGTACCGTGCGAGAGTTCCTCAAAGCCGGACTTGTCGACCGGTTGCACGTGGCGATCGCGCCCATCGTTCTCGGTCGCGGCATCAACTTGTGGAGCGACCTTCGTGCCTTCGAGGACGGCTACACGGTCCGGACCGAAGCCGCCGAAAGCGGCACGGTGCACGTCACCTTCACCCGCCCCTCGTAGTTCAGGTCAGCACGGAGTTCTTGGTGCGCCCAGTCGCTGGGGGAGCGACGATCTGTGCAAAGCAGGTGATATGTGCACATAGTTCGGATTCCGAATCGGCACCTCAGCCGAGGGCTTGTCAGAGACGCTGAGCGGTGTAGACCGCGGTGAGGAATGGTCGTTCGACGGCGCCGCCGAACGTGGTGTCGATGAGACCGCCGACGGCCGCCAAGAGTTCCGTGCGGACGTTGGGCTCAAGCATCTGGCATCCGAGACGGAGACCGCATGCCGATCGAAGGTGTTCGAAAACTGTCGACGGATAGCCGGGACGACCGTCTCTGTACGCCTCAGCATGAGAGCTGAATAGCGCACGGCGCTGCGTGTCATCGAACTCTGACTGGGCCACCACGAAGCGTTAGCCCAACACACTCAGACGCTGGTTCCTCAACTACCCGAGCGATGAAACGGAGGCAGGCCGCTATGTCAGCTCCACGTGACTCGCGTCTTCGGGCGACGACATTTTCTGCCGTTTCGTTCGACGTCGGTCGTACTATCCAGAGACGATGACTCTGACGACGACTGGAACGGTGATTGTGCGGGCCACGCCGCAAGAAGTGCTCGAATTCGTCTGCGACCTCGACCGCTACCGGCAGGTCGACACCAAGATCGTCCGTGTCATCGAGCGCTGTGATCTCACCGATTCTGACTACGGGACGGCACGCTATCGGGGTCGCCTGCGCGGGGTCCCGAGTCCGGTCGACAGCAACGACGTTCACCTGATGCGTTGGTCCCGGGTCGACTTCACGGGTTCGTCATCGTCGTGGGTCCGTCGGCTGGTCGACTTCCACGGCTCGTTTGTCTGCGAGCCCGTCGATTCGGGAACGTCGGTTACCCACAGCGAGCAATTCGGATTCCATCGACCCGGCCGCTGGCTGATGGAGCCTTGGTTGCGCTCGTGGCTCGACGACGACCTCGCCGACGAATTGAAGCGCCTCGCCGTGGCCCTGAATCACGACTGAACCCAGCCCGAGCGACGCGCTCCGGGCAACAGCCGCGAAGAGTTCGACTCGTCAGCGGAAAATCGCTGATTGCGCTCTGCTGGGAGAAATTTCTCGACTTTTCTTTGGGACACCCCCAAAACTGTCACACCCCCGTCGGCATACTTGATGCATGGATTTCGAGCCCGCCAACACGGTCATCACTGACCTCGTCAGTGTGGACTTTGCTGATGTCGACAGGGCCACGGTTCTTGCATTTCTGTCGAAGGTGCAACGGTGGCGGGGCATGTTTGACGCGGCCGAGATTCTCGCAGCCCGGCGGCTCCACGAAGTCTCGGTCACTGCGCCGGCTGAGCTTGCCGCCGCCACACAACGACACCCACGGGCTGGCGTCATCGTGTTCGAGCGGGCGGCCACCCTGGCAGTGGTTCGTTCACTGGCGCTGCCGCTGCGCGCGGGGGCGATCCACGGTGCCCATGTGGACACGGTCACCAAGGTGATGCGGACTGTCCGAGCGGAGCACGCGACAGCGTTCAGTGAGGTTCTCCCCACGCTCATTGGCGTGGCGGCCGCCGAACGGATCAATCCAGACGAATTTGCTCGCCGGTTACACAAGGCGGCGCGAGCTATTGAGAACGATGATGGGGAGAGTCGATTCGAGCAGCAGCGCCGCGAAACAGCACTGCGCACCTGGACCGATAAACGGTCCGGGATGTTCCGGATTTCGGGTTCATTTGATCCGTTGAGCGGAGCGTTCCTTCACGGTCGTCTCAGTGCTGCGGTGGCCGCGTTGTTTGCGGAGCGGACCCCGTCAACATGCCCGACGGATCCGGGTTTGAAACAGGATCATCTCCGGGCCCTCGCGCTACTCGCCCTCACGGCCGGGGTACCTGGACGCGACGGTCGTGAAGCGGAACCTGCCGATCCTGATGATGAGTGGTCCGGTTTTGTTCGGAGCGGTCCGTGCCGGTTCGGGCGGCCCGAGATCGTGGTTGTCCTCGATGCCCGTGCCGCCACGTTGGAGGGCAATGGTGGGCGACCGGTGGTGGATTGGGGGATTGGCGTGGAACTCCCGGCCCGTACTCTCGACGAACTGTTTAAGCGTGCCGATGCGCATCCGATCATCGTCGTCAACGGTGTCGTGGTGAATGCCCCCGGCAACATGAATCTGGGCCGCAGTACCCGGCTGGCCTCACGGGCACAGCGACGGGCGTTGCGGGCGGTGTATGCCACCTGTGCGGTGCCTGGCTGTGCGGTGAGGTTCGATCACTGCCAGCCGCATCACGTGCGCTACTGGGAAAACGGTGGCCTGACCGATCTCGCCAACCTGCTGCCGTTGTGCAGCCGCCATCATCACCTCGTCCACGACGCAGGCTGGGAACTCACCCTGCACCCCGACCGGACCCTCACGGTCACCTACCCGGACGGCGCCGTGCAGGCCACCGGACCACCCCTAGAACGCCACGCCGCCTAGGCGGCGCGATCGAGCCCGGCACGAAGCTGCGCGCGGACCGCAACGAACACGCTCGTCCATCCCACTCACGACCCGACCCTCGACGAGCGGTCACCCAGTTCCTTGACAACCGAAACCCGCTGGCCTCAGCGATGACGGGCGCACTTACTGCATCACGAACTGATGGAAGTAGACGTCCTCGATGTGGCCGTGGAACTCTTTGCGGAGTCGTTTCACGAGTGCTTCTTTGGCGACATTGCGGCCTTCGCCGGTGAGGTCTTCCATGGTGTGTTTGCCGAGTTCGTCGATCACCGCATCGAGGGCCTTGGCGTAGCCCTTGGTCGGATCTCCGGTGTCGGCTTTGGCCGCGCCCTCACCTTCCGCGGCGGCGACAGGCTTCTCGTATTCCAGCTGGAAGCCGATACCGACTTTGAGGAGGTGACCGTCGGCGAGATTGAGGGTGATGGCGTCGAGGGTCACCACTTCGCCGATGGGGATCGTGGTCGTGGTCGTCACGATCTTGATCACCGTCTTGGTTTCGCCGCCCATGACCTTGCCTCCGGCGACGAAGAGCACGATCGCCCCAACGCCGGCGATGGCCAGGTTCTTCTTGCTCTTCTTCGGCGCTTCCTCGCCTTCGGCGGGAGCGGCGGCTTTCTCTTTCTTCGCCATGATGATCTGGTCCTCGGTGTTGGCTGCGGGTAGGAAGTTGCGGGTTACGAAGTTGCGGGTTACGAAGTTGCCGGGAACGGAGCGGAGATGATCAGTTCGTCCGGTGCTGTGGTCGTCGGTGGTGCGGGAGGCGTCGTCGGCGGTAGTGACGGCGCGGCTCTCGCCGCGACTGTCGTTCCCACACCTTTCACCGGAGCGCCGGTTGTCACCGGCGCAATAGTCGAAACTCGAGCCGCGGTCGTCGTCGGACCAATTGTTGTCACGGGACCAGCGGTGGTTGCCGGAAGGTCGTTCGGTCCGATTACCCCGCCGTCGGACGATGCTTTTGCCTCGGCGGCATTGGCCGCGGCAACGGCGGCGACTGCTTCGGGCGAATCGATCGTTGGGTCAGTTACCGCGGCCTCGACCACGATTTCGACCCGTCGATTCTTCGCCCGACCAAGTGGGGTGTCGTTGGGTGCCACGTTGCGTTGGTCGGCAAAACCCGATGCTGTGCCCTTCCACGGCGACAGTCCGTGGAGGGCGATCAGTGATCGCAGTACCGACGCGGCCCGCGCCGTGGAGAGCTCCCAGTTCGACGGATAGGTGCCCGAGATCGGCACGTTGTCGGTGTGGCCTTCGACCGTGATCGAGTTGGGCAGGGCCACCAGTTGCGTGGCAATGCGATCGAGCACCTCCTGGCCTTCCGGCCGGATCGTTGCCGACCCCGGCTCGAAGAGCACGATGTCGCTTTCGATCGTGATGACGAGTCCGCGTGAACTCACGGCCACGCGGATCTGCGAGTCCTTCACTAGCGAGGTGCTGGTCAAACCTTTGAGGGACTTTTCCAGTGCTGTGCGAGTACCTTCGAGCTTCGCTTTCTCGGCCCGCCATGCGGCACTGCGGCGGTCGAGTGTGGAGATTGCTTGTTTGGCGGCGATGTCGGCCGGGGCGATGCCGACCGGCGACGCGCCACCCTCGAGAACACCGCTGCCACCGTCGAGCAAACCCAACTTGTCTGGGCCGCCGAAACCGACGGCCAGGCTGTGGCGAAGCTTCTTGTACTTGGCCAGGTCGGTCTGACCCATGGCGAAGAGCACGATGAAGAGCACCATCAAGAGCGTGATCATGTCGGCGTACGTCACGAGCCACCGCTCGTGGTTCACGTGCTCCTCGTGTTCTTCGTGCTTCTTGTGGCGCTTCGACATGGCTCTACGCCGCCTTGGCGGCTTCCTCCGGTCGCTCGTCGTCGTTCAAGAACGCCAGCAGCTTCTGCTCAACGATGCGCGGGTTGGCGCCGGCCTGCACGGAAAGCACGCCTTCCACGATGAGCTCCATGTGATGCGCCGTGACCGCACCAACTCGAGCGAGTTTGTTGCCGATCGGCAACCACATCAGGTTGGCGGTGAGCACGCCCCACAGCGTGGCCACGAAGGCGCCGGCGATGAGGTGACCGAGCTTGCCCGGATCAGAGAGGTTCTCCAGCACGTGCACCAAACCGAGCACGGTGCCGATAATGCCGAGGGTGGGAGCAAAGCCGCCCATGTCGGCGAAAAACTTGGCGCCGGCTTTGTCCTGGACTTTGCGTGACTTGATCTGACCTTCCATGATCTCGCGCAGCTCTTCAGGGTCAGTGCCGTCGACGGCAAGCTCGATGCCCTTCTTCAAAAACGGATCGTCGATCGTCTTGGCTGCTTCTTCCAGCGCCAGAAGTCCGTCGCGGCGAGCCAATTCGGCAAAACCGACGATGGTCTTGACCACTTCATCTGGTGCATGCTGTTTGGTGAGGAGAGCATCTTTGACGGACTTGAGCGCACCGATGGTGTCGCGCTTGAGGCCACACGCCATCGCCACGCCGAACGTTCCGAGGAACACCAACATCATGGCCGGCGGCAGGAAGATCGAGGCGGGATCGCCGCCTTCCATGATCATCGAGCCGAACACGGCGGCGAAGGCCAGAACGATCCCGGCCAGGGTGAAGGGATCCATGGCTCAGACCTCCTCGGCCGGGGTGACGAGCTGGAGGCGGGTGCGGCCAGCAGGTCGGCCGGCGAAGTCGTCGGCGGCGGCGATGATCGACGCTTGGTATGTGCGAATGAGATCGATCACGTTCGGAACGCTCTCGGCGATCACGAACTTGGTGCCATCGATGAGGGTCACCACTGTGTCGGGATTCGCCTCGACCTTTTCGATGAGATTGCAGTTCAAAGCAAACTCGTGGCCGTTGAGTCGCGAGACGATGATCATGGGTGGGCCTTCCTTGGTCCAGTGAAACTTTCCGTGAATCGAAATCCGAGGATTTCAGAAGTACCGATCGGTTGTTTCTGGATCGATATGCGTCAGCTGCGCGGCGGAGATCGGCGAAGGATCCGAAATGGGCCGGACAGCCCATGACTCCGCCACGCAGCGTGACGACGAGGACCCGTAGCGTCACGCTACGGGTGTTACGTGTGCTTAGCGTTTTAGGTTGACGAGCTCCTGCAGGAGTTCGTCGGCCGTCGTGATCACTCGCGAGTTGGCCTGAAAGCCACGCTGGGCAGAGATGAGCGACGTGAACTCTTGGGCGAGATCCACGTTCGACATCTCCAGCGTGCCGCCCGCAATCGAGCCTCGTCCCCCCGAACCCGGGGTGCCGATCTGGGCGAGTCCGCTGTTGGGCGTTGGTCGATAGAACGAACCACCGACCTTCTCCATGCCCGACGGGTTCGAGAACGACGCCAGGGCGATCTGGCCGATCACGCGGTTGCGGCCATTGGAGAACACGCCGGTCACGGTGCCGTCGGCGCCGATGCTGAACGTCTGCAACGAGCCGGTCGTGGCGCCGTCCTGCGACAGCGCGGCGGCGGTTGTCTTGCCGGCGAATTGACGCAGACCGTCGGCCGACGCCGTGCCGAGATCCACCGTGATGGGCCCCGAGTAGGTGCCGAACGCGGCTGGGATCGTGACCGTCGGCGGCGTCGTCGGCGCAGTGATCTTGCCGGTTGAGGC
The DNA here is from genome assembly GCA_043719425.1 of Acidimicrobiia bacterium. Classification (GTDB taxonomy): domain Bacteria; phylum Actinomycetota; class Acidimicrobiia; order Acidimicrobiales; family JANYDT01; genus JANLQX01. Next base: position 6,472 of record JAYSTV010000067.1, read on the forward strand.
GTCGAACGTGATCGTGAAAGCAGCACCGAGCACGTCGGGGGTGGTGTCGACGTCGGCCCCGTCGGGTGTGTACGGCTGCACCGACCACGTGTTGGCGGCGGTCATCTTCATTCCGAAGGTCAGGTCGAGAGACTTGCCCAGTTGGTCATAGACGGTGATGGTCGTGAGGACTTCTTTGCCCGGCAGCGTCGTCGGCACGGTGGCATCGAGGTTGCCGCCCAACGTGACCTTGCTGGTGACCTGCGGGCTGATCGCCTGGCCGAGCGGCATGTTGAGATCACTCACACCGGCATTGGTGTTGACGACTCCAGCGGTGTCGGCGGTCCATCCCTGCACGATGCCGCCGTCGGGCGTGACCATGCGGCCGAACGCGTCGAACGACAGTGCGCCCGCTCGAGTGAACAGGGTCTGTCCCTCGTTGCGGGTGACCAAGAACCCGTCGCCCTGGATGGAGAGGTCGGTGGAGTTGCCCGTGAGCTGTGATGCGCCCTGCCGGAACGAGGTGACGATGCCGCCGATCTTTACGCCAAGACCAACCTGTGATGGGTTGGTGCCGCCGAGACCACCGGGGCCTGACGTGGGAACACCGGCACCGGACATCTTCTGGCTGAGCATGTCCTGAAACACGACAGAGCTTGATTTGTAGCCAACGGTATTGACGTTGGCGATGTTGTTGCCGATCACGTCCATCATCGTTTGATGGCTGCGAAGTCCGGACACGCCGGAGAACATGGAACGAAGCATGTGAATCCTTTCAAGGGGGTGTTGCGGGAGAGGTGCTGCGGGAAAGAGATGCTGCGGGAGTGGAGAACTGGTTTACGACGCTGGCTTGGCGCGAACTTCGAGCACCGCGCCGAGGGGCACTTCGACCCGGCCAATGAGCAACACGGGATTGCCCCCGTTCATGAGGGCCGACGTGATGGTGCCCTCAACGACGCCGTTGCCGCCATCGTAGGTAATGGTCTTGCCGACGAGATCGGCGGCCGAGCGGCGGTTGCTATCGATCACCGCGGCTTCCGAGAACTTGGAAAGTTCGGTGAGCTTCTCGGTCATGGTCAGCTGCGCTGTCTGGGCCACGAACTCGGTGCCGTCCATTGGACTCAGCGGGTTCTGATACTTCAGCTGCGCGACGAGGAGTTGCAAGAAGGCGTCCTTGCCCAGACGGTCGTTGGGCTCGGTCGTGGGCTTGTTGAGCTTGGTGCCGTTGGTGGCCGCGGAGCCGGTCGACGTTGAGGAGGAAACAGGCATGGTGATCCTTGCTAAGCGCGCGTATTAGAGCTGGACATCGACGCCGCGACTATCGACGCGACGGGGATTTCGGGCGGCGGCCAAACGGTTGGCCAGGCCATCGCGAACAACATCGCCAACAACATCGCGAGTCGTTCGGTACGGTGCGCGAATGATCGGTTCGTTCGTGTCGGGTCGCGGTTCCTGTTGACCGGAACGCCCGCCCGAGCTGAATGAGCCGTCGGTCGCGCCGTCAGTCGGGCCTGATGGGTAGTGGCGGGCTGATCCAGAGTCGCTGGACGACCCCCGGCGGTCCGTCCCCACATCGAGTTGTCCGGCGTGAAGACCGACGGCGGTAAGTGATGTCCGCAACTCACTGAGCGCAGCGCGAAGGATCTCCGTGGTCGCAGCTCGCTCCGCCGACATCGCCACGTGCACCGTGGTCCCGTCGATGGTGAGATCCACGGCCACGGCGCCGAGGTCGCCCGGGTGCATTTCAAGCTGGAACCGATGCGTGCCGTCGGTCGTGCGCACTCGTTGGGCCACCGTCACGATGCGATCGCTCAGGTCCGCTGACGACCGCACCGGGGCAAGGTCGCCGGACACGCTCTGGGCAGTGATTTGGGCGTTGGTTTGTGGCGCGGTCGAGTTCACCGATGCAGCACTCGCTAGTGGGGATGCCGTGGTGGTCGCGGCCGATTCTGGCGTTGCCGGCGGAACATCAGCTGGCGTTGTGCCGGTGTGCTCAGACCTTGGCGCGTCGGCCGGGCGCTCGTTGGCCTGTTGAGGGAATCGAGCCGACGTTTGGTTGTCGGTCACGCTGACCCGCGCGCTACCGGGACTACCAGCAATCACGTTGGCGATGAGAATCGTTGAAGGTGTTTCGGTCAACTCCACGGCGGCATTGACATCCGCCGAGCCAGCCGATGCTGCGACGGCGGGCGCGACCGCGAGTGCGTGGTTGTCGAAGGGTCGGGGCGCGGCGCCGAACGACTCGGGGCCGGGCGACTCGGGGCCGGGCGGCGGTGGCGGCGACCCACGGTCGATGCTCGGAGCGCCAGAATCAACCGGGGCGACGAACGCGGGTGACACTTCTGGTTGGCGAACGAATGCGGGTGACACTTCTGGTGGGGGAACGAATGCCGGAGATACCTCGGGTTCAGGAACGAACGCTGGGGAGACTTCGGGGCCGACGGGCCATCGAACGCGCGCTGATGAATTTGCGTCGACCAACGATGCGGGCAAGGTTGGATCGAGCGATGTGGTCACCATCAGGTTGGCGCCGATCGGTGGTGCTGCGGAGAGAACAGGTGGTTCCACCGTTGCCGGTGGCGATGCCGTTTTGCGTTGGACCTCGGGACGTGGCGATGGCGGGCCGACCGCTTCGATCGTCGACGTTGACACCTCCATCGAGCGAGCAACATCGTCGGCCGCGGTGGCGACAACGTCGGCCGAAACGTTGCCACGCCAGTTGCTCGTCAGCGCCACGGCGACGGTGGTTGGCGTGTTCGCGGGTGCGTCGTTACTGAGGGTCGTGACGGGGCTGACACCGTCGCCGCTGTTCGGTGTCGCCCCAGAACGCTCGCCAAGAGTTTGCGAGGAAGGATTCACTGCCGGCGAGGACAGCGGTGTCGGTAGCGGTGTCGCTAGCGGTGTTGGTGTCGGCGTGGACACGGATTGGACCACGGGCGGAGACGCCATCGTCATCATGGCGGATAGCAGCGCGGCGAAGTCCTGGCCGCGGTCGTTGATCGGAAGGTCTAACGGGGTCTCCGCGGAGGAACTGCTGCCGCAGACCGCGAGCATGGGGCTGTCGGCGGTGCTCGTCGTCGTGCTCGGACCGACGAGACCGGCAAGGAGCGCGACTGCGCCAGTAGTGGTCGCGGAAGAGGTGGTTGCGATAGCTGTCACGGTTCAGCCTTTCGGTGCGGTCGTGCCCGAAGCCGGCGGCAGCGGCCGGGCGAGCGTGGCGGTGGATCCAGTCACCGTCGGGGCGGTGCCTGTTGAAGCAGTGCCTGTCGAAGATGTGGCCGGCGCCTTAGCTGTCGGCGCTGACGGAGCAGCGGTGGGGGTCGGGGGCTGCACCGGGATCACGTCGGGTGCATCGGGTAGTCCGAGCGCGTCACGATTCACGTCGTTGAGGGTTTGGCGAAACTCGGGCGAGATGAGCTGCGCCGCCGTGGCGTTCTGCAAGATCTTGAGGACGCCCTTGGCCACCGGACCCTTGGCCGACGACACGATGGCAGCGATGTCCGCCGGACTGGCCGGCTCCAGCAGGCCGGCCTCCAGCCAACTCACCGTGCCCGATCCGCCCACGCTCGTCACCTGGGTCTGGGTGTTGGGACCCCAGGCGCCCTTCGCCGGGCTGACCGGCTTGCCTTCGGGCAACGTGAAGCCGGGAGCGCCGAGCACCGTCGAGGCCACCATCGTCGGCTGGGGCACGGTAACCGGCACCGGAGCCTTCGTCGCCGTTGACGTTGACGTCGCTGTCGCCGTGGAACTGGTGGCCACCGTTGGAGTTGTGACCGTGGCGGTGCTCGGGGCCGAGGTCAGGGTGGCGATGGCCGAGGCGGCCGGACTGGTGCCCGCGTCGGAGAACAGCGGCGTGCGTCGAGAAAGGGTTATTGGGGCCGACACGAGACGACTGGGGTTGGCTGGGCTCGCTGAGCTGGCATTTGCCGT
>JAYSTV010000661.1:0-11482 GCA_043719425.1 Acidimicrobiia bacterium
CCGAAGATGTAGATGTTGTCCTCGCCGACACAGTCGCGGATCTCCACGTTGGCCCCGTCGAGGGTGCCGATCGTGAGTGCGCCGTTCAACGCGAACTTCATGTTGCCGGTTCCCGACGCCTCCTTGCCCGCGGTCGAAATCTGCTGCGACAGATCGGCCGCCGGAATGAGTAATTCGGCGAGCGACACGTTGTAGTTCGGGAGGAACAACACCTTCAATTGGTCGTTGACCTGCGAGTCTTTATTGACAGCCCGGCCCACGGCATTGGCGAACCGAATAATGAGCTTGGCCACGGCATAGCCAGGAGCAGCCTTGGCTCCGAAGATCACTGTTCGCGGCACGCGGTCCGACGACGGATTGTCCTTTAGTTCCTGATACAGGGCCACGCAGTGCAAGAGATTGAGGAGTTGGCGCTTATACTCGTGGAGCCGTTTGATTTGCACATCGAAGATCGAAGCGGGATCGATAGCAACGCCAGTCGTGTGTTCCACGTAGCGGCGAAGTTCGTCTTTATTGGCCGCCTTCACGGCGCGCCAGTCCGCGCCGAACGATGCATCTTCGGCTCGGGCCGCCAGCCCCTGCAGTTGGTCGAGATCGGTGGTCCAACCGGAACCGATGGCGCCATCGATCACGCCCGACAGCCCGGGATTGCAGGCCCGCAACCAACGCCTCGGGGTGATCCCGTTGGTCTTGTTGTTGAACTTGGCCGGGGTGAGTTGGAAGAAGTCGTTCACGAGGCCGCTCTTGAGTAGCTCCGTGTGCAGGGCGGCTACCCCATTCACCGAGAACGAACCGACGATGGCGAGATAGGCCATACGGATCTTGCGCTCGGTACCTTCCTCAACGAGCGACATCGCCCGGAGCTTGGCCTCGTCACCCGGCCACCGGTTGGCGACCTGACGAAGAAAGTGGTGGTTGATTTCGTAGATCAGCTGCAGATGGCGCGGTAGCAGTTGCTCAAAGAGCGCCACCGGCCACTTTTCCAGCGCCTCGGCCAGCAATGTGTGGTTCGTGTAGGCAAAGGTACGAGTCACGATGCCCCATGCGGCGTCCCACCCCAGACCTTCCTGATCTACGAGAATCCGAAGAAGCTCCGGAATAGCAATCGCCGGATGGGTATCATTGAGCTGAATAACAACCTTGTCTGGTAGCTCCGTGATGGCATTCCCGGCCGCCTTAAAGTCACCGATGAGATCGGCCAATGTGGCCGCACACACGAAGTACTGCTGCTTCAGACGCAGCTCCTTGCCTTCATAGTTGTTGTCATTCGGATACAAGACCTTGGTGATGTTCTCTGTTAACGCCGACGTGAGATTGGCGTTGATGTAGTCACCGCGGTTGAAATCACCCAGGTTGAAGTCGTGCAATGCCCGAGCCGACCACAGACGGAGGGTGTTCACGGTGGTCGTGCCATAGCCCGGAACGGGCGTGTCGTAGGGCATGGCCAGCACGTCCTGGGTATCGGCCCACGAGAACCACGTTTTGCCTGAGGCGTCGCGATTGTCGCGGTAAGTCTGAACCCGGCCATAGAACTTGATCGTCTGCTGACGGTCGGTCCGCTGGATCTCCCACGGATTTCCCATCCGCAACCACGGGTCGGGCTCTTCGACCTGGGCCCCGTCGACGATCTTCTGCTTGAAGATGCCGTAGTCATAGCGAATACCGCAACCGAATCCGGGATAGTCGAGGGTGGCCATGGAGTCGAGGAAGCACGCCGCCAACCGGCCTAGGCCACCGTTGCCGAGACCGGCGTCGAGCTCTTCGTCGAGCAGCTCCTCCAGGTCGAGACCGAGACTGCGCATCGCTTCGGTGGCCGATCCGTCGATCCCAAGGTTGATCAGCGCGTTGCCGAGCGCCCGTCCCATGAGGAACTCGAGCGAGATGTAATACACCCGCTTGGGATTCGCCTCCTGGATGCGGCAACTCGTGGCGATCCACCGCTCAACCTGGGCGTCACGCACCGCGTAGGCCAGGGCCGTTTGCAGCTCGTGGCGGCTGCAATCCTCGACCCGCTTGGCGATCGTGACCTCGACCCGGCGCAAAAAGGCGTCCCGGAAGGCGTCGGGCGACGCAATGAACTCCGGTATCTGGTCGGTCTCGTGGGCTCTCGGAACAGCAGGGTTAGCTGCAGGATTTGCTGCGGGGGTGACGGCGGCTGGGGCGCTCAACAGGGGCTCCTCGGTCGGGTTGCGACGCCCGAGGCTAGGCGCTGGCGTCGCGAGAGAGGTCGCCCGGAGGAATGAGGGCTCTTCACCTCGGTTCGTCGAACCGAGGTGCCCGTCAGCGCGGACTGCCAGTCGGCTAGCGACCAGTGAACACGGCCTTACCCGGACCCTGCTCAAGGAAACTCATGATGCCGATGGGCGCGTCCTCCGTGCGGAACGCCTCCACGAACAGCGCACGCTCGCCGCGTAGACCATCGGCGAGCGAGACGCTCAGTCCTTCGTCGATCGCCGCCTTGGCATAGCTCTGGACAGTCAGCGGCCCGCGGGCGAATTCGTAGGCCCAGGCCAGCGCTTCGTCGAAGAGCGTCACGGTCGGCACGACACGGTCGGCTAGACCGATCCGTAATGCTTCGTCGGCCTTGATCTGGCGTCCCGAGAGACAGATGTCCTTCGCTCGTGACGCGCCCACGAGGCGGGCGAGGCGCTGGGTCCCGCCGCCGCCGGGGATGATGCCGAGCAGGATCTCCGGCTGGCCGAACACCGCTGACTCCGACGCGATGCGCACGTCGCAGGCCAGCGACAGCTCGCAACCGCCGCCCAGCGCGTAGCCGGCAACCGCCGCAATCACCATGCGGGGAAGGGCGGCGAGCGCATCAAACGCGGCATGGAGTCCCTCGGCGATCACGCCGGATTCAGCCGGGCCACCGAAGCGGGCGATGTCGGCGCCCGCGGCGAAGATCTTCGGACCGCCGTAGACGATGACGGCGCCGGGGAGGTCGGCGGCCAACTCGGCGACGCACGCAGCGAGATCGGCGGTGAGTTCAGGCGAGATGGCGTTGACCTTGGGCCGGTCGAGACGCAGCACCGCCACCGTCTCACCGGCCGCTCCAACATGGCGCTCGATGCGAACGAAAGGCGTGCGGGGCTCGGCGGTCTCACTCATGACCGTCACCCTACCGAGGGTGTCGCGATCGAACCCGCGCGCTGACCGTCACCTCCGTTCGACGAGCGGAGGTGAACAGCCCTCATCTTTCCGGGCAACCTCTCTCGCAAGCGAGAGCTAGCCGGCCTCGGCCAAGAGGTTCGTGGCCGCGGTGACGGGGTCGAGGCGGCGGGCCAGGACTTCGGCGACGACGGACTCGAAGCGTTGGCCTCCGTCGGCGACCAGCACGCTGGCCTCCACGAGGCGGCTCATCGTCGATCGGATCTCCGTGCGCAGTCGTTGCTCCCGACGCTTGGCCAGGGTGCCGTCGCCGGTGACAAAGGCTCGATGACGAAGGACCGCGGCCCACAGGTCGCCAATGCCGTCGCCGTTCGACGCCACGGTGCGGACGATCGGCGGTTCCCAGTCGTCGTGGCCCAGCCCCGACAGCTCGAGCATGCCCAACAGATCCCGCTCGGTATCGGCGGCGCCGGCCCGGTCGGCCTTGTTGATCACGAAAATGTCGGCGATTTCCATGAGCCCCGCCTTGTTCGCCTGCACGCTGTCGCCCCAGCCGGGGTTGACGACCACGACGGTCGTGTCGGCCGCGCCGGCGATCTCCACTTCGACCTGACCAACGCCAACGGTTTCCAACAACACGTAGGGGAAACCGGCGGCGTCGAGCACGCGGGCGGCGGCCGGAGCGGCGTCGGCGAGGCCGCCGAGGTGACCCCGGGTAGCCATCGACCGAATGAACACTCCGGCGTCGACGTAGTGCTCCCCCATGCGCACCCGGTCACCAAGAATCGCCCCGCCCGAATACGGCGACGAGGGGTCAATCGCCAGCACCGCAACCTCATCACCACCGTGACGAACCTCAGTGATGAGCCGGTCCGTCAGCGTGCTCTTGCCCGCGCCCGGCGCACCGGTGATGCCGACGGTGTAGCCCGCACCACCACGCGGCCACGACAGCTGACCGACCGTCCGAGCGTCGTCACCGCCCTGTTCGACGAGCGAGAGAAGGCGGGCGAGGGCGGTGCGATCCCCAGCACACGCCGGTTCGAAGAGCAGATGTGGATCACGGCGGCGCACGAGGCGACAACACTACCGGGGTGCCCGAAACGTTCCCGTTCCGCTCCGGGCGGGCCGCATCGGCGAAACGAGCGCTCCTTCCTCCCGACCCGATTGGACAGCGCGGCATCCGGACGCTGCTTTCCCTCGTTGTCGTGGCGATGACGGCCGGCTATCAGGGCTCGCTCCCGACCGTGGTCATGACCTACGTCGCCGATGACTTCGGCGCCTCGGACCGCCAGCAGACGACCGCTCTGGCGGTGATCCGCCTCGACATCATCTTCACCCTGTTCCTGGTGCGCGCCGCCGACCGCTACGGTCGCCGACGGTTGCTCTTGATCTGCGCGACCATCGGGCCGCTTCTCACATCGCTCTGCGCGCGTACAAATTCACTCGCCACGTTTGCCGCGGTGCAGGTGGCGTCACGGGCCTTTGTCACGGCCGTCGCCATCCTCGTCACGGTGATCGTCGTCGAAGAAATGCCGGCCCGCTCGCGAGCGTGGGCCGGCGGCACCATGGTTGTGGCCGCGGCGATTGGATCGGGCGTCGTGCAGGGCGCGGCATCAATCGCCGACCGCTCGACCGGCGCGTGGCGCCTTCCGTTTTTCGTCCCGCTGCTGTCCCTGCCGTTCCTGTTTTTCGTCCGCCACGGCATTCACGAGACAGAGCGCTTCACTCGGTTCGCCCACGACCATCCAGAGGCCATTCGGTCCGACGGAGGGCTTCGCCTGCCCACGCTCACCGCACTCCGGGCCCACGGAAAACGTCTCCTCGCCGTGGCCGCCATCATCGGCCTCATCGCCTTTCAGAGCAACCCGGCCCGACAACTCCGGAACGATTTTCTTCGCACCGAACGAGGCTTCAGCGGAAATCAACTCTCACTGTTCGGTGTACTCACGAACGCGCCCGGCGTGTTCGGCGTGGTCGTCGGTTCCGTGCTCGGTGATCGGCGAGGTCGACGCGCCCTCATCTCGATCGGCCTCCTCGGTATCGCCATCGGTGACTTCGGGATCTACCGGTCCCATGGGTCGGCGATCTGGGCATGGTCCGCCTTTGGCGCCGTGCTCGGGTCAGCAGCGTTGCCGGCCCTAGCCATTCTTGCCGCCGAACTGATGCCAACCCAGGTCCGGTCCACCGCCAACGGCTTCACCACGTTTGCCGCGCGGGTGTTCGGTTTCTTCGGCCTGCTGACGGTGTCGTTCACCGCCGACCGGTTCGCCGGCGGACGGGAGTCGCACATCGTGAGTTGGTTCTCGGCGTCGTTGATCATCGCGGTGATCGTCCTTTGGCGGACGACCCCCGAGACCTCACGTCGCGAACTCGAAGACCTCAATCCCGAAGACGCGCCGGACCCCGTCGACGCGCCTCGGCCGGCGAGCTAGCGCCGACGAACCCACGCGGCGACGACGTCGGCGACTTCCTCGTCCTGCCCGTAGAGCTCGTGCCCGGCCCGCCGACGATTGCCCGGCATGATTCGCATCGTGACCCGACCTCGGATCAAACCGGCCGAGTCGGCCAATTCGTCAGGCGTGGCGAACGAATCGCGCTCGCCCGACACGAAGAGTGTCGGCACCCGAATCTCCGGGAAGTGGTCGTGACGCATTTCGTTCCACTGGCCCGGCGGATGAAGCGGATAGGCAACCAGCACGAGACCCGCCACGGGAAGTCCCTCAGCCACCGCATAGGTCGCCATCCGTCCGCCCATCGATCGGCCGCCGATCAACAACCGGTCGGTGCCGACTTTGAGCGACTTCGCCATGGCCTTGGCCGCCTCGACGACGGCGGCAACCATGATCGGTTGGCGATCGGGAACCCGCCGACCGGTCAGGCGGTAGGGAAAGTCGACGCGACGCACGGGGATGCCGTGCTCGCCGCCACTGACCGCCTCATCAATGGCGACCATGGCACGAAACGATGCATCGGTTCCGGCGCTCGGGAACAGCAGGAGTCCAGCGGCGCGTTCACGTGCCACCGTCAGAGCCTCAGGAGAAACGTCATAGCGTCCATCGTAGGCCGCGGCGAAAACACGTGTTCGGATCTGGCCCAAACCGCGGCGGAACTACGCGAGGAGCAACCGGCGCGCCTGGGTGAGTTCGACCATTCGCTGACCGGCGTCGTCGGTCTGGCCGCCCCGGTCCGGATGCGCCTTGGACACCCCGTCGCGAAACGCGGTCTGGATCATCTCGCGCGTTGGCGTGTCGTTTGGTCCGAAGCCAAGCAGCTTGAGCGCCCAGCGATGATCCGTCGGCAGGGCCCGCCACCTCGAGAACGCGGCATCGTCACCGAGAAGATGGGCGACGAAATCGGCGTCGAGCTTGTTCTCCCACAGCATGGCCTTGCGCATCACGCGGAAGACGTGTGGATGTAACGCCATGTCGAGCGAGGCCGCTGCGTAGAGCGCTCCGAGGACGGTCACCGCTGGGAGCGCTCGGTCCTCAAGATCGAACCACACGTGTTCGCCCTCACCGATAAGCGAATGCACCGAACGATCGAGGCCGACCACATCACGTTGGAAACGGTGGCGCAATCGCGGCTGCACGATGCGACGGCCCGCTTCGAGATCGTCGACGAAATCCCACAGCTCGGGCAGCTCGTCGGGCTCCAGCTCGCCGATGTTGGCCGCCACCATACCCCCGAGAAGTACCGGACCCCAGCCCGGCAAGGGCTCGGTTGGCAGGACCTGCAAACCAAGAGCGACCCGCCGGGTGGGAGCGACCGGACGCGAGTGCCGGATTTCGCATTCGGCCAAAAGCATTAGGCCAACGCTACCGGCGGTCCCGAACTACGCAACCGATGACCCCGCAGGCAGCCGCGGGCAGTGACGGTCGAGAAACGCCACCGTTCGTTCCAACTCGTTCACGGTGGTTTCGGGCCGCTTCCAGCCGTGGCCCTCCCCTTCATAGATGGCGATCTCCACATCGGCGCCCGCCTCGCGGGCGGCGGCGGCGAACGCTCGCGACTGACCGACCGACACGACCAGGTCAGCATCGCCATGGAGCAACAGCAGCGGTCGCGCCAACTCGCTGGCTCGGAACACTGGGGACCGCTCGGCGTAGTGCTCGGCCGGCCCGATGAGAGATCGGTTGTAGAAGCGTTCAAATCGGTGGGTGGTGGCGTCGAGTTCGGCCAGGTCCGTCACCGGGTAGAGCACCACGCCACAACAAAACAGCGCCGGATGAACAAGGAGGAGATGGAGCGCGCAGAATCCGCCGGCTGAGCCACCGGTGATCACAATGCGGGCCGGATCGAAGCGACCGGACTCGACGAAGTGACGAACACCATCGGCGGTGTCGCTCACGTCGATCTTTCCCCACCGACCGTTCATGGCCTGTTGGTGCGTCCGACCCCAGCCGGTCGAGCCACGATGGTCGGGGGTAAAAATCGTCCAACCTTCGCTCAGCCAAAAAGCGAAACGGGGCGAGAAGGTGACTGTCGTCTGATCCGTCGGCCCACCATGCATGGAAACGAGCACACCGCCATGGGCCACGGCTGGGGTGTAGACGCGTCCGTGCACCTCGGCTCCATCCGCCGACGACCAGTGCACAACCTCGGGTTCGGGCAGACCAAGTTCCTCCCAACCGCCGACCGGACCGCGGGCCACGGTCCGCCGCACCACCGGCACCACCGGCCCCACCGATCCGCCCGGCCCCGTCGGCCCAGCCATGTCGTAGACCACGAGCTGCGCCGGCGTCACGCCACCAGTCCGGATGGCAGCTAGGCGTTCGCCGCCCTTCAGATTGGCTGCCCACGAGAGGCCAAAATGCCATGCCTTTCCGAGTTCCGTGACGGTGCCCGTGGCCACATCGGCCACGCACACCTTCGCGAACCCACCCTCGTTGCGGACGAACGCCACCCGGGTGCCATCGGGCGACCAGCACCACATCCGTTGGCCCGGGCCCCACGACGCCGTGGCGTGCTCCATGCGTTCGCCGCTCCCCGCATCGATAAACGGTCGGCCGTCGATCATCACGTTCCGCCACCCATCGACGGAGTCGGCGATCACGCCCAGTTGTGTTCCGTCGGCTGACCATGCCGGCTGGGCCGGAGCCCCGTCGGCGGTGACGGTGACGATGGCGCCATCATCGGTCCGGGTCACGATCCGGGCCTGATCCCAGGGCATCGACGGCGCCTCCCACTGATGCCACGTGAGCGCGCTGTCGGCCCGCCACGTCGGGTCCATGCGGAACACCCCGGCGTCGCCGGAGGCGACCACGTCGAGCGCCCCGGTTTGGAGGTCGACGACGGCTACAGCCTGGGCCTCCTCGGACTCGAGAATCACGGCCACCCGCCGCCCGTCGGGCGAGACCGCCGGTGAGACAAACGACGCGCCGTCGGGCGTCGGAGTCACCAACGTGGCCACTCCGCCACTCCGGGCGACAACATACAGTCCGGCCGACGCGACATAGACCAGCGCCGACCCATCGGGGAACCACGCCCACGAACCGCCACCCGACGGATGCACACCAACCACAGGTGGGTCCACGGTCACCACGACCTCGGGGCCCGGCGTGAGCACACCATCACCGAGGTCAATGCGCACGAGCCGAGGTCCGGCACCATCGCGCACGTGGAAGACCACGAACGTTCCGTCGGGCGAAAGGCGAGGTTCGGCCAGCGTTCGACCGCCAACGACCATGGCCGGCGTAACGCGGGCGGGACTCGGGTTCAGCGACGACAACACCGCCGAGAACCTAGGCCGCGGCACGACCGGTTCGGCTACGACTCGGTTCGCACCAGCACGTGGGCGACCGGCGTATTCCGAAACGGGGCCATCAGTGCGCTCCGCTCGTGTCCCGGGTCGAACAACACCACGCCAGCGTCGAAGGGATCAAGGGTGAAGGCCTTCATCTCCGCGTTGTACTCGTGGCCCTCAACCACGGGAGCTCGTAGATCACGACCGGCCAGGGGAACGGTGGCCATCACGTTTTTCGCCAACGAATCGTCGCTTAGGGCGTTGGTATACGAGAAACCCAGCGTGGCGTTGCATTGCAAAGCCCGGCGAACAAGAACGAGATAGGCATAGGGCGCATAGCCGAACGGGTGACGATCATTGCGTTTGCGACCCGGCACGGTGAAGAACGACGTGACGTCCCAGCAGTCCCGAATGTCATCGATCTGATGGAACGCAAGAACCTCCTCCACCGTCACCTGATCGAGCAGTGAATCAACGACCTGTGAACCAGTCGTGCCCGCCCCGAGCGCACCGACCCCAAGACGCAAACCGCGAACAATCGCCGGGCCACCGTCGGCAAGGACATCGCACAGTGCGAGACAGCGAATGCCATGTTCGTACCCCATCATCCAGACCGGCATGTCACCCCACCCGAGTTTCATTTCCGACGTGCGGAACCAATCGGAGGCAGCCGACAATCCCGACATCTCCACCAACACCAGGCCGCTGTCGGGCACAACTTCGGTCGGGATGTAGCCCAGGATCCGGTTCTCCAACGCCCGGAGGTCCTCGTCGCTGCGGTGATAGCCGGCCACGAACGGGGCATCGGTGGTGATGTCGATCAGCCGGGCGTCGTCGGTCAGGTCGATGATCTTCGTGATCGACGAGAAGGCAAAGCCCTCCCAGTGCTCAGCGCGAGCGGCGAAGCGGGACCCGATCTCCCCGGTTGGGTCGGTGAGCGCCGCGGGTACCCGTGGGGTAACGACGGCGTTCGCCGTGCCAACGGTCGTCTCTTTGGTGGGTTCCGCCATCGGTGAAGTCTCCTTCACCGGTGAAGGTTCGGTCAACGTCGCGCCCGGCGCCGGCGTTAGATGACGGGCTTTTCCACGTAGCGGCCGAACACGTCGGCCATCGTGTTCATGATCTCGCCAATCGTGCAATACGAGCGGGCCGCGTCCATGAAGGTCGGCATGAGGTTCACGGTCGAGTCCTCGGCGGCGGCGCGAACGGCCGCCAACGACGTGCGCACCGCGTCGTTATTGCGGTCGTGCTTCACGATGTCCAGCCGCTTGCGCTGACGCTCCTCGACCTCCGGACCGATCACGAGAATCGGCAACGGCTCGTCGCCGGGAGCTTCGGTGTAACGGTTCACGCCGACCGTGATTCGGTCGCCGCGATTGATCCGTCGCTCGAAGGAATACGCGGCGTCGGCGATCTCGCCCTGGAAGTACCCGTTCTCGATCCCGGCATAGACGCCTTCGAGGATCGAACCGCCACCGAAGGTCATCAGGTGGGCGAAGATCGCCTCGGCCTGACGTTCGAGTTCGTCGGTCATGTGCTCCACGTAGTACGACCCGCCGAGCGGGTCGGCCACATTGGTGATGCCGGTTTCCGACGCAATGATCTGCTGGGTCCGCAGTGCTAGGCGAGCCGACTTCTCCGTTGGGAGAGCAAGGACTTCGTCCATCGAGTTGGTGTGCAACGACTGCGTTCCGCCGAGCACCCCGGCGAGCGCTTCGATGGCCGTGCGAACAAGGTTGAGCTCCGGCTGCTGAGCGGTGAGGGACACGCCCGCAGTCTGCGTGTGGAACCGCAACATATGCGAACGTTCGTTTTTCGCTCCGTAGTGATCGCGCATCCATCGCGCCCAGATCCGACGCGCGGCTCGATACTTTCCGATTTCTTCGAAGAAGTCCGAGTGCGCGTTGAAAAAGAACGACAGGCGCGGCGCGAACGTATCCACGTCGAGACCGGCAAGGGTGGCCGCTTCCACGTAGGCAAAACCGTTGGCGATGGTGAACGCCAGCTCTTGCGCGGCCGTGGAACCGGCTTCGCGAATGTGGTACCCGGACACCGAGATGGTGTTCCATTTCGGCATCTCAGTCGAGCAGAACCGCATCATGTCGGTGATGATCCGAACGCTCGGGCGTGGGGGGAACACATATTCCTTCTGCGCCTGGTACTCCTTGAAGATGTCGTTCTGAATCGTGCCGCCAAGACGCGACATCGGCGTGCCGTTCTTCTCGGCGTTGGCCACGAACATGGCGAGGATCGGAGCAGCAGGCGAGTTGATCGTCATCGACGTGGTCGTGACCCCGAGATCGATGCCGTCGAAGAGGTCCTCCATGTCGGCCAACGTGTCGATGGCCACGCCGCACTTGCCAACCTCGCCAATACACATGGCGTCATCGGAGTCCTTGCCCATCAGCGTGGGCAGATCGAACGCCGTCGAGAGACCGTCGCCACCGGTCCGCAGGATTTCTTTGAACCGACTATTGGTGTCCTCGGCCGTGCCGAACCCGGCGAACATTCGCATCGTCCAGAGCTTCGTGCGATAGCCCGATGCGTAGACCCCGCGGGTGTAGGGGTACTGCCCAGGAAACAGCGCGTCGTTGGGGCCGTACACCGGCTCCAGCGGGATTCCCGACATCG
>JAYSTV010000662.1:0-1979 GCA_043719425.1 Acidimicrobiia bacterium
GAGATGCACGCTGAGCTTCGAGAGTTGTCCACGCTCACCGACGAACTGCTCGTGCTGGCGACCGACGCCGCCCCCGACGATCCGGTGGTGGCCGTTGACCTCAGCGAACTCGCCCAGCGTTCGGTCGAGCGTTTTCGGCGCAGAAGCGGACGCCACGTGAACGTGACGTTGGCTGGTGCGACCATGCGCGGCCGGCGGCTTCAGCTGTCACGGGCGCTCGACAATATTCTCGGCAACGCCGCCAAATTCGACCGATCCGAACTTCCACTGGAGCTGGCGGTAACGCAGCGCACGATTGTTGTGCGTGACCACGGCCCGGGTTTCGTCGTGGCTGACCTTGACCGGGTGTTCGACCGGTTTTATCGCTCCGATCTGGCCCGCACCCTGCCTGGAACGGGTCTGGGCCTGGCCATTGTGGCCGATGCCGCCGCGGCCCACCGGGGAACAGTGAAGGCCACCAACGCGGCCGACGGTGGCGCGATCGTGACCCTTGTCCTTGGCGATGCCGAAGGAATCGAGTCCGACGAGGTCTCCTGATCCCGGCGGTCGCTGCCAGACTGGCGTCGTCTATGTCGAACCAGGTCAACCAGCCGCTCCCCGCCGAGGTGCGGCTCAGCTCGTACAGCCACGGCGCTGGTTGAGCGGGCAAGCTCGGACCCTCCGAGTTGGCGCAGGTTCTGCGCCGCATGCCCGCACCATCCGCACCTGAACTCCTGGTGGGTACCGCCACCGGTGACGACGCCGCCGTGTGGCGCGTGTCGTCGGACCGCGCCCTCGTGGCCACCGTGGACTTCTTCACGCCGGTCGTCGACGACGCCCGCACGTGGGGCATGATCGCCGCCGCGAACTCCGCGTCCGACGTCTACGCCATGGGCGGCCGCCCGCTCTTCGCCCTCAACGTGGCCGGCTGGCCCCGCGACCTACTCTCTCTCGACCTGCTGGCCGAAGCTCTCGCAGGGGCGTCGGAGGTGGCGGCTCGGGGTGGTTGGGTGGTCGCCGGCGGCCACACCGTCGACGCTCCGGAACCGTTCCTCGGCCAGGCAGTGACCGGTGAAGTCCATCCGGACCACATGATGACCAACGACGCCGCCCGCACAGGCGACGTGCTCGTGTTGACCAAGCCGATCGGAACCGGTTTGATCACGACCGCGCTGAAACGCTCGCCCGCTTCGGCCCGGGAGCACGGCGGAGCGTTGTCCGAGGCGTATGCGGCGGCCGTGGCCTCGATGACCACGCTCAATGCCGCCGCCGCCGAACTTGGCGTGCAGCATCGAGTGCGGTGCGCCACCGACATCACCGGATTCGGTCTCCTTGGCCATCTCCACAAGCTCGCCTTGGCCAGCGACGTTTCGCTCGTGCTGGTTGCCTCGCTGATCCCGCTCCTGCCGGGTGTTCATGGGCTTCGCGACGAAGGCTTTGTGCCCGGTGGGACCGGTCGAAACGTGGAGTTCGTGGAGGCCTTCGTCACGTGGGAGGTCGACCAGGCGACCTGGGAGCAGGTCCTGGCCGACCCCCAGACCTCCGGCGGACTCGTCCTGTGCGTGCCGGTCGACGGTCTCGCTGAGTTCCTGGCGGCGGCCGTTGCAGCCGGAGTTCCCGCATCGGTCGTCGGCGAGGTTGTCGCCGGGCCAGCGGGCCGGATTTCGGTTCGCTGACGACCCGTTCCGGACATCAGCGCCACCCAGGGTGGCCAGCATCACCGACGGTGCGCGACTATTCGAGGCATGGGAGCCACCGTCGCCATCGTGAATCAAAAGGGCGGAGTGGGCAAGACAACCGTGACTCTGGGCCTGGCGTCTGCGGCCATGGCGCGCGGCGACCGTGTGCTCGTCGTCGACGCCGATCCGCAGGCCAACGCCACCTGGGCCCTCGGAGTCGAACCGGAGTCGGTCGCCTACGGCACTGCTGAAGCGATCGAAGCCGACGAGAGTGGTGCAGCCGCCCGGGGGGTGACTGCGTCGTCGTGGGACGCACTCATC
>JAYSTV010000663.1:0-4793 GCA_043719425.1 Acidimicrobiia bacterium
AATCGGTAGGCGGCCTCGCCTGGGCACGATGTCATCGACATCGTCCGATGTCCTTCGATGCTACGTGTACGTACGAGTGCTCCGGCGGGCCAACGCGACGAACCGCTTGATACGAACTCCGTCGTTGTTTCGGCGCCGAGCGGCATCGCGTAGCGGTTGGCGAGCGCGGCGAGGAGGCGGACGAGTGACGCCACCGCGGCGTCCGTCGGGGGCACGAGGGAGTGATTGCCAACGAGACACACGAGCTGGCTGCGGCCCTGGTTCCCCCCGCTCGCACTTCCGACCACGGGCGACGTCAAGCTCCCCGTGCGCCCCTCCCACACGCCGCCGAATTGATCAACGAAGAAGTTGTACGCAACATCGGGCCAACCCTTCTTCTTGCTCAAGTGATAGGAGCGAAACGACCGGAGGACCTTGGGGACATCGTCGACGACGTTGTTGTTCGACGTTTCCGAGTGGTGGACAACGAGCACATTGACGGCACTCTCCACGACGAGATTGGTCACGACAGCTGCGGTCTCGGGAACCCAGCTGGCCCGAGGGGCGATCGTGAGGCCGTAGGCCGTGGCCCAGTTCCTCGGAACCGAATCCGATGTCGCAGGAACAACTGGGGTAACCATGAACGGGGCAACTGCGCCGAGAAGCAACTCTCGCCGGGTCAGGTCCACGGCTGGAACCTCGCTTCGAGAATTCGCACGCGGTCCAACCTTCGCACGTTGTCGGCCGGTGCGGGCCCAAGTTTGGCGGCGATCGCTCGTCGGCGAGAATGGGCCCATGTTCCCGGTGATCCTTCGCTTCGACGGGCGTCTCGCCGTGGTCATCGGAGGCGGCACGGTGGCCGACCGCAAGGTTGATGGGCTCCTCGACGCCGGGGCCCGTGTCCGCGTGATCGCGCCGAGTGTCGTCGACGCCCTTCGCGCCAAGGCCGACGCCGTCGGACCGGATCGTCTGCGGGTTGCCACGCGCTCCTACGAGCCGAGCGACCTCGACGGTGCTTGGTACGTGGTTGCCGCCACGGGCGATCCGGTGGTCCAGCAGGCGGTGGCCGATGAGTGTGAGCGGCGAAATCTGTGGTGCAACGCCGTCGACGATCCGCAGCGTTGCACCGCGCTCCTTCCCGCCGTGCATCGAAATGGTGACGTGATCGTTGCCGTCTCGACCGGGGGCGCCAGTCCGACCCTCGCCCGGGTACTGCGGGACCGCATCGCCCAGGCACTGCCCGCCGGCCTCGGTGAGGTCGCTCGGACGCTCGAGACCCGCCGCCGCACATGGCAGGCCACCGGGGCCTCGACCGAGGCTCGCGACTGGCAGCCTGAGACCGACGAATTGCTCGCCACGGAGATTCCCGGTTGCCCGGCCTTCCGGAACGACGCTGACCGGAAGTAACCTTCTCCCGTTCTCCGGTGTCGTCCGTCACGGCGGCCACCGCCGAGATTGCACCGCTAGTCGCCGCCGAACCCTCAGGGAGTCCTCCACGATGTCAGTCACGATCGAAGTCGCCACGGTGGTTGGCGACGACATCGTCGAGGCCTTTGCCCGGCTTATCCCGCAGCTCTCCCGCTCGTCACCGGCGCCCACGCAGGCCGAGCTCCAGGCCATCGCCGACCACGAGGCCTGTCATCTACTCATCGCCAGGGATCGCGATCGGTCGGTCCTGGGGAGTCTCACGCTGGTCGTGTTCCCCATCCCCACGGCGGTCCGGGCGTGGATCGAAGACGTGGTCGTCGACGATGCGGCCCGCGGCATGGGCGTGGGCCAGGCGTTGAATGTGCGGGCGCTCGAGATTTCGGCTCAGCTGGGGGCCAAGACGGTTGACCTCACCTCTCGCCCGTCGCGAGAGGCTGCCAATCGTCTGTATCAGCGAATCGGTTTCGAAGCACGTGAAACCAACGTGTACCGCTTTGCCCTTTCCGAGCAGCACAAAACCATCTGAAGTTCCCGGACCTCGAGCAAGAAACGATCACCATGCCCGACACCTTCACCATCATTGACAACCGCACGGGAAAGCAGGTGGAGGTCCCGATCGTCGACGGCGGTATCTCGTCCAAGGCGATCCGCGAGCTCGACCCGGGCATGTGGGTCTATGACCCGGCCTATATGCAGACCGCAGCGTGCCGTTCGTCGATCACCTACATCGATGGTGACGCCGGCATTCTGCGCTATCGCGGGTACCCCATCGAGCAGTTGGCCGAGCACTCGACGTTCCTCGAGGTGGCGTATCTCCTGCTCAACGGTGAACTCCCCAATGCCGTTGAGCTCGAGGCGTGGACCTTCGATGTGACCCACCACACGTTCCTGCACGAAAACGTCCGCAAGCGGTTCATGGAGGGCTTCAATCACGACGCTCACCCGATGGGCATGTTCGTCTCCGGCCTCGCCGCGCTCAGCACGTATTACCCCGACGCCAAAGACATCGATGATCCCGCCGTCCGTCAGAAGCAGGTCCTTCGCCTGATCGCCAAGGCGCCCACGCTGGCCGCCTACTGCCACCGCTTCAGCGTCGGTCAGCCGACCGTGTATCCGGACAACAAGCTCGACTACGCGTCGAACTTCTTGAACATGATGTGGCGCATCGGTGACGATCACACCGTCGACCCCAAGCTGGCCCGTGCCCTCGACCAGCTGCTGATCCTTCATGCTGATCATGAGCAGAACTGCGGCACCACCACCATGCGGGTCATTGCGTCGTCGCAAGCCGATCCCTACGTGGCCGCGGCTGGCGCGGCGTCGGCGCTCTACGGTCCGCTCCACGGTGGCGCCAACGAGGCGGTCGTCAAGATGCTGCGCGATATCGGCCATATCGACAACGTCAAGGCCTTCTTGGAAGACGTGAAGAGCGGCAAGGCCGAAACCCGTCTTATGGGCTTCGGCCACCGGGTGTACAAGAACTACGACCCTCGCGCCACGATCGTGAAGAAAACGGCCTACGACGTGTTCGACGTGACCGGAATGAACCCACTTCTCGACATTGCCTTAAAACTCGAGGAAGCGGCGTTGAGCGACGAGTACTTCATCAAGCGAAAGCTGTACCCCAACGTCGACTTCTACTCCGGGCTCATTTACCAAGCAATGGGCTTCCCGACCGACATGTTCACAGTGCTCTTCGCCCTCGGCCGCATGCCGGGCTGGTTGGCGCACTGGCAGGAACTGCTCGACGATCCCGAGCAGAAGATCAGCCGCCCGCGCCAGCTCTACGTCGGCTCGCCGGAGCGGGCCTACGTGCCAATGGCATCGCGGTAGCCCGGCCCGGGCGGCCGCTGGTGGCGGTCGTAGTCGCGCCGCTAGCGGAAAGCCGGCACGAAAAGCCGTACCGTCAGTCCGGCGGGTCCGATCACGTCGACAAACGTGCCGAATTTCCATGCGGTAACGGGGGATAGGTTCAGGCCCCGGTTCGAGAGATCCACGCGCCAGCGTTCTAGCTCAGCGATCGATGACACGCGAAACGCAATGTGCTCAAGACCGGCTCCTGCCTCCTGTTCGGAGGTTGCATGGAGTCCGACGATGGTCATCGACTCCGGCTCGATCAGATAGTTGTAGGGCTGATCGGTGCTGCACGAATCGTCGTCGGTGGTGAGGCTCCGCAGGCCGAAGGTTTCGGCCATCCAGCTCGTCGCTGTCGCGAGATTGCGAACCGTGATCGCAGCAAAGGCGGTTCCGGCAAGCACCGGTCTGGTGGAGTGGTGGACTTCGTCGTTCCGGAGATGAACGTCGGAGGTGGGAGCAAGAGGTTCGGCTAGTCCGGCGGTGTGGCGCTGGCCCGTGATTGGGTCCCAGATGTGTCGTTCGGCGGCGAGGAAGTTGCCTTGATAGATGTGAATGATGCCGTTTGGCGCATCCCAACGGTTCATGACTGCGTGAATTGCGTCGGTCGGAAGGCTGTGGGCGTGCCCAGCGTGGAGCACGCCCGATCCGACGGTACGGAGTCCGCTGACGTCGTCGACTTCGTGCCACCAACTCTCTTCGGACCCTTCGAAGCATCCGAGAACTGACCAGGCCCCGTGATCATGCGGAGCCGAGGCATTGCCCGGTCGACCTTCGGTACAAAACACGGTCATCGTTTCGTCGGCCACGAAGAACCACGGTTTCGGGCGGCTTCTGATCGCCGCAGCAAATCGTTGGTGGTCGCCGAGCGCGTCTCGGAGTACTTGGGTAACCGTGTCTTGCCCGAAGTTCATCGCGTTGCGGGTGTCGTTGATGAGTTGATCGAGGATGTCCATCGAGCCAGTAGACAACCTCATGTTGACCTGAGGTCAAGAGGTATTCTCGAGGCGTGGATATTGCCCAAGTACGAGAACGGACAGGGTTGAGTGCTGCCGCGCTCCACCACTACGAGCAGTTGGGGTTGATCACGCCCATCGGCCGAGCTGGTCTGCGCCGCCAGTATGACGCGGACGTGATCGAGGTGCTGTCGGTGATCGCACTGTGTCAACGCTCTGGGTTCACCCTCGAAGAGATAGGTGAGCTTACGGTTCGTCGCAAGGACCTGGCGTGGAAGACCCTGGCTCGGGCGAAGCTCGGTGATATCGAAGAGCGAATTCGCTTCTTGGAGCGGGCCCGCGACGGGTTGCAGCACGCAGTCGATTGTCGGAGTCGCGACATCATGCGTTGCGAGCACTTTCGCGCACGGCTCGAAGCGGTTTACCCCGCCCGCTCAACCTGACCTATTCTCGAACCTTTGTTCTTAACAAAGAACATATGTTGTGGTACTGTGTTCGCGTATGGACACGATCACCCACGTCGAAGGAGCGTTCACTGTTGATGCTCTCGGCGACGTGTTCGGGTCAACCTATGGC
>JAYSTV010000664.1:0-4793 GCA_043719425.1 Acidimicrobiia bacterium
GCGTGCAGCGATGCGGGATCCTGCAACGACAACAGCAGATCGGCCTGACGCCCGTCGAGGTCGGCCAGAGCGCGGGTGGCCGACACCGGTCGGGCGCCACGGAGGTCGACTCCCGGGAGCGGGCGGGGGCTCGTGGCCAGTTTCATGACCGGTCCCGTGCGGCGAGCTCGATGATGGCGTTCACACGACGATCAGCGTCGGCCAGCACGCGATCGGGACTCTCGCTACCAAGTCCGAGCACCTTCAACACGGTGGTCGGATTGGTGACTTCACCGGCTCCCATCTGCGGATGCCCGGCGATGATTGCGCCGAGACGGTGTCCACCCCACACGACCCGCGAGAGCGAGTCGGTGAGCGCCTCGGCGGGCGCGTGATGCGACCTGACCGCACGAACGATGCGTTCGGGAAAGAGCCACTTTTCGAGCTGGTCGGCCCCGGCCTCCACGTGGGTCCGGCCGAACATCGACTTCTCCGTGGCCAACAACGGTCGACCGTTCGTGGCGATGCGCGACGACACGATGGCGTGCATCTCGGGATCACCGCGAAAGAGCAACAGATCGCCGAGGTCGTGCAACAGACCGCACGTGAACGCTTCATCCGTATTCAGCCCGAGGCGCCCCGCCAGAACGGCGCTCGCCGCCGCCGCGGTGATCGAACGAACCCAGTAGCCCGGCGGAAAGCCGACATCGTCGGGGCCGAGCACCAATGCCGCCGTGCGACAGGTAGCGATAGCTTCGACGGCATTCGCCCCGAGCAGCACCATCGCCTGGCGAACGCTGGCCACCCGACGGGCTTGACGAAGGTGAGGCGCATTGGCGGCGGCCATCACGGCGATTGTGAGCGACGGATCAATCTCCGCCAGCGGTGTGAGTTCGGACTCGTTTTCCTTGGCCAGCTCGGCCAGAACGGCCGCTGCGATCAACGGTTGCGTCGGTAGCAGCTGAGCACGCGAGAGGGTGCGGGTGTTCATTGCTGAGTCTGATCGGTCGCGGCAACGTTGACATGCGCGGCCGAATTCAAAAAAGGGCCCAATCTTCAGAACTTCAAGATTTCGCAGGTTTGCCACGAGTCAGCCGATCGGAAGTCACGTGAGTCTTTCCGACATCAGCTCCGCCTTGCTGCGCGAGCAAGCTTTGCTCGAAATGCTGCTGTTCAAGCTCGAATCGGAGCACCTGCTGCTGGCGTCGGGTCGTAGTCGATGGCTACCGGCCGCCTCGCGGGAAATCGAGGCCGTGCTCGGGGAGATCCGTCGGACCGAACTCGTGCGCGCCACCCTCGTCGAAGCAGAAGCACCGAAGCTCGGACTTGGCCGCAACCCGAGTCTTCGAGAACTATCCCAGTTCGCGCCCGAACCGTGGGATGACGTGTTCACCCATCATCGGACGGCGTTCCTGGAGATTGCCGACGAGATAAGCGCGCAGTCGATTGCCAACAAGGCCCTCGCCACTCGCGGTGCGAGTGCCACGCGCGAGTTACTCGACCGCGCCGCCCGGGAACGGTCGTCGGGGCTACGCGACGGCGAAACCGCCCACCTCGTCGACCAGACACTCTAAGAAACGGGAGTTAACCGTGAGCGACTTTGGTGCCTTGAGCGTTGGCCTATCCGGCCTGCAAGCGCATCGTCGCGCCCTCGACGTGACCGGCCACAACCTGGCCAACGTCAACTCGCCCGGCTATAGCCGTCAGCGCACCGACCTCGCCCCCATTACCAATCCGGTTGGCGCAGCCATCTTCGCTCGCGTGAACGGTGCCGGCATTGGCGTGCGGGCGGGCACGGCGTATCGCATCCATGACCGGTTCGTTGAGACGCGAGCGCTGCAGGAACACGGGGCCGACGGCTCGCTCAAGCAAACCCAGGCAGTCCTTTCGCAAATCGAAACGGCTATCAACGAACCGAGTGACAACGGCCTGGCGTCGCAGATCAATCGGTTCATGGCGGCGTGGCACGATGTCGCCAATCGCCCCGACGACCTGGCGGCTCGTCGTCAGATCATCGAGGTTGGCAAGACGCTGGCGGCCGACTTTGCTCGACTCGACGGCTCGCTGACCGCATTGTCGGGCAACGTCACGCGCGAGCTCGAAGCGGGAATCGCCGACGTGAACACCACTGCGGCCGCCGTGGCCGATCTCAACACTCGCATCCTCGCCGCCGTCAACGCCGATATGCCGGCTGGCGATCTCATGGATCAGCGCGACACGCTCGTGCGTTCGCTAGCGGATTCCGTCGGCGTGACCGTGCGCCCCCAGGACAAGGGCGTCGTCGACGTCTACGTTGGCACCACGGCCCTCGTGCGCGGCGGTAAGGCCGACTCGCTTCGCGTCGACGCCACCAGCACTCCGGGAGTCACCGCCATTGTGTGGGATCGCCTTGGTGTGCCCGCCACCGCCGGTGGATCGGTTGGTTCGCTGCAGGGTGCCATCAACACGACAATTCCAGGCTACCGAGCCCAGCTCACCGCCGTGCAGATCCAGCTGAGCACCGATGTGAACACGGTCCATGCCACCGGCTTTGACCTCAATGGTGCCGCCGGCGTGCCGTTCTTCCAAATGGGTCCCGGTGGCATCAGTGTCAATCCGGTGATCGACGCCGATCCGACCAAGGTCGCCGCAGCCGCCACCGCGACCGGACTTCGCGACGGGTCGGTGGCCGCCAAGATCGGAGGTCTCACCGGAGCCAGTTCGGCCTATAACGCCATGGTGCTCCATCTCGGTATCGAGAGTCGAACGATCAACCGACAGGTCGCCACGCAGAGCCAGGTTACCGAGCAGGTCGACGCCGCCCGCGAAGCAACGTCGGGCGTAAACATCGATGAAGAGATGACCAACATGATCGCCATTCAGCACGCCTACGACGCATCGGCGAGGTTCATCTCGGCCGTCGATTCGATGCTTGACACGCTCATCAATCGCACCGGCGCGGGCCGGTAGGAAGTCGGGGACGACATGTCTGTATCGGCATCATTTCGAGTTACGCAACGCAGCTCCTCGTTGGGCGTGCAGAACAACCTGCAGCGCGGTATCTCGTCGCTGCAAGCTCTGCAGGACAAGCTGTCGTCGGGCCGGGAGATCTCGCGCCCATCCGACTCACCCGGTGGCACGTCGTCGGCCCTGTCGCTGCGCTCCGATATCGCCCGACTCGAGCAATTCGACCGCAATGCCAACGACGGCACCGGATGGCTAGCTGAGTCGGACAACGCCCTGCAGGGCAGCACGAAGGTGTTGCAGCGAGCTCGAGACCTCGGGCTGAACGCTGTCAATTCGTCGTTGAACGCGACCGATCGCGAAGCGCTGGCCGTGGAAGTCGACGGACTGCGCGAACAGCTTCTCGCGCTGTCCAACTCGTCGCGACTTGGTCGCCCATTGTTCTCGGGCAACGCTCTTCCCGGGGTCGGGCAGCCCAACGTGTCGTACGACGCCACGGGAACCTTCGTCGGCGATTCGGGCACCGTGGTGCGTCCGGTGGCCGACGGCGCCACCGTGCAGGTCAATCTCACCGGTCCGGATGTTTACGGCCCGGCCGCGAACAATGCCTTCAAGGTCCTGACCGATCTGGCCGCCAACATTCGGGCCAACAACACGACCGCCATCACCGCATCAAGTATCAACGACATCGATACGTCGTTGACCCGCATTCAGACCGGTCTGGCGACCATAGGCGCGCGTACGAATCAGCTGGAGACTTTGCAAAGTCGCAACGTCGTCAGCCGAGACAACCGCACGAACTCGCTGAACGAGATCGAGAGCATCGATCTTCCGAAAACACTCACCG
The DNA here is from genome assembly GCA_043719425.1 of Acidimicrobiia bacterium. Taxonomy (GTDB): domain Bacteria; phylum Actinomycetota; class Acidimicrobiia; order Acidimicrobiales; family JANYDT01; genus JANLQX01. The sequence goes on from JAYSTV010000664.1 coordinate 3,770, forward strand.
ACCTGAAGCTGCAGGAGCTGGCATATCAGGCGTCGCTCTCCGCCGCCGCTCGGGTTATCCAACCATCGCTGATGGACTTCCTCCGATGAGCGCATTCGTCGACTCACTGCACCAAGAGAAGGGACGGGGGCTGACACCGCGCGTGTCGATGCTCCTTACGCTATGAACGCAACCATGGAAGACATCACCGTGAACGGCGAGTCGGATCGGAGTCCGACGAACGAGGTCGTGTTCGATCACGGCCTGCCCGGTTTCCCGTCGGTCCGTCGCTTTGCCCTGGAATCGTGGGGTGCGACCGATGGCCCGTTCTCACTCCTGCGCAGTGTCGAAGGCGAAACAGAGTTTCTCGTGGCCGATCCGGAGGTGTTCTTTCCGGACTACGTCGCCGAAATTGATGACGAGACCGCGGCGTGGCTCGGTCTGCAAGACGCGGTCGACGCGTCGCTCTACGTCATCGTGACCGTGGGCGAGCGAGCCGAACAGGCCACGGCGAATCTGCTCGGACCGATCGTCGTGAATCGAGCGACCGGACGGGCCATTCAGGCCGTGCTCCAGGATGGCTTCAGCACTCGCCAGCCGCTCTTTACTCCGCGGATCACCCCATGACTGAGGCTCGCTCACCGCAGCCGTGCCGACGATCTGATCGGCCGGTCCGGTAAGGTCGAATGTCGACCGACCGGCGGCAAACCCCACGAAGGAGCACGGATGCTCGTCCTCACCCGCAGCACCAACCAAAGCATCATGATCGGCCCCGACGTGGTCGTCACGGTGCTCGAAGTCCGCGGCGACAATGTTCGCCTCGGCATCACCGCACCACGTTCGGTCGCGGTCTACCGCGAAGAAGTCATCGCCCAGCTCGAGGCCGCCAACCGCGACGCCTCGTCACCCGCCGCCGACGCCCTCGACCAACTTCGCGCGTTGGGCGCCCCCGCGGCGCCGCCTTCGGTAGGGGGTACCGTCACCGACTAGCGCGGGCATCCCAGATACCGCCGGTAGGCATCCCACATCCACTGTTTTCGCGCTT
>JAYSTV010000665.1:0-4793 GCA_043719425.1 Acidimicrobiia bacterium
CGGCCAGGGCGGCGCAGAAGGTCGACTAGCTTTGACCCGCCGGTTTTTCGACAGAACACGTCACAAGTCCAGTTGGCGTCGGAACCGACCGAAGGATGGTTTGTGTCTCAACACCCCGAGTTCGCCACCGAGCAGGCCTACCTGCTTTGGGCCTACGAATGCCTGGAGTCGATGCGCGATGCCGCTCGTCTGCTGCAGTATTCCGTTGAAACCGGCCCCGGAGGAACCCACCAGGCCCGGTTCGAGCGTGACGTTGTTGAGGATCGGGCCATGGACCGCCTCGCCCGGCTCCAGATCGGCGGTGAGTCGCTCCTGTTCGGGCGCATCGACCGCATTGGCGACGATGGTCCCGGTGCTGGTGAGCGGTTCTACATCGGCCGTCTTCCGGTTTCCGACAAGGAACAAAACGCCGTCGTTGTCGACTGGCGCGCCCCGATGGCCGAATCGTTCTACCGAGCCACGGGCGCGGAGCCGCTTGGTTTGGAACGCCGTCGGCACTTTGCCACCGAAGCGGAGCGCCTCGTCGGCATCGACGACGAGGTCTTCTCCCTCGCCCGGCTCGAGCACGACAGCGGCGAGGGGCTGGTCGGTACCGGCGCACTGCTCTCGGCTCTCGGACGCGCCCGTCGAGGTCAGATGCGCGACATCGTCGCCACGATTCAACGCGAGCAGGACGAGATCATCCGCTCGCCGTTGGCCGGCGCGCTCGTGGTGCAGGGCGGACCGGGCACCGGCAAAACGGCAGTCGCCCTGCATCGCACGGCGTATCTGCTCTACAGCCACCGGTTCCCGCTCGAGCGCCAAGGTGTTCTGGTCGTCGGGCCGAGCCGACTGTTCATCCGCTATATCGGTCGTGTTCTTCCCGCCCTGGGCGAACACGCTGTGGAGCTGTCGTCGATCGACGATCTCGTGGCCGATGTTGCGGTACGCGCCACCGAGAGTCACGAGAGCGCCCGGGTCAAGGGCGACTCCCGCATGGCTGCCGTCATTCGACGCGCCGTCCTGACCCGGCAGCGGGTGCCGCGCGAACCCCTCCGCATCCGCTTCGGGGTCACCGAATTGATCGTCAGCGTCGACGAGATGGCCGACATCCTGCAGACGGTCAAACGAGCTCATCGGGTCCACAACGCAGCGCGCAAACAGCTCCAAACGCTGTTCTGCGATCGCCTGGCCGAGCGCTACCGCGAAGCACTCGCCCGGTTCGACCGTGACACGATCACCTTCGATCGCGCGTCGATCGTCAGTCAGCTCAAGCGCAACGAGGATGTGCGGGCCGCCCTCGAGCGCATGTGGCCCTGGCTCACGCCCACCGTGCTTCTGCGTGATCTCTTCGGTGCTCCGGCCCTCATCAAGGTCGCCGCCCGTGACGCCCTGACCGAGGCCGAACAACGAGCGCTCGTGCGGCCGCGAGGCGAGTCGATCGAAGACGTCCGGTGGACCTCGGCCGACATTGCCCTGCTCGACGAAGCGTCGACCTTTCTTGGACCGCTCCCGCCCAACGCGCATGTCCCCGGATCGGTCGCCGTGCCGACCATCGTCCCCGGCCAGCATCGTGGTGTGCGGGCCAACGACCCGCACGAGGAAGGCATCCGGACCTACGGCCATCTCGTCGTCGACGAGGCCCAGGATCTGTCGCCCATGCAGCTACGCATGCTCGGTCGACGTTCGCTGAACGGCTCCATGACGATCGTTGGCGACATTGGCCAGGCGACCGGCATGTGGGCGCCGAAAAGCTGGGACGACGTTCTTGCCCATCTGCCGGTAAAGCGAACCCGCTTGGTGGAGCTCACCGTTGGCTACCGAGCGCCCGCCGAAGTCATGGACCTCGCCGCCCGAGTCCTGGCCGTGGCCGCGCCCGACCTGGCGGTCCCCAAGTCGGTCCGCACGCAGGGAAGCGAACCGGTCTTTGTTCTGGCCGAGCCCGAAGAGCCGTTGGTGGTGGCCGTGGCCCGTGCCCTGCGCGACCTCAAAGCCGACCTCGGCGACGGCACCGTTGGGGTGTTGTGCCCGACCGATCTCGTGGGGCCGGTGTCCGAAGAACTCGTTCGCCAGGGCGTGGAGCTCGACCCGAACGGCAGCATGGGTGACGGCATCGGCGTCCTCGCCGTGGCTGTGGCCAAGGGCCTCGAGTTCGATGGCGTCGTGGTGGTGGAGCCGGCCCGGATCGTGCGCGAGGCTGCCCAGGGTCTGCGGTCGCTCTACGTGGCCATTACCCGGACCACCCGGTTGCTGTCGATCGTGGCCAGCGAGCCCCTGCCCGACGTGCTGCGAGACGCTCCGGTCCACGCCAACGTGGCCGGCTGACGGTTCGTGGCGCGCACCCCGGCGGACCTTCGTCCAAGCGACCTGGCGTTTCTTGCCGAGCGCCACCTGGCGACGCTCACCACCCTTCGCGCCGATGGCACCCCTCACGTTGTTCCGGTGGGCTTCACCTTCGACGCAGCCCGGGGTCTGGCCCGCGTCATTTGTTCCGACGGCACCCAAAAGGTGGCCAACGTCGAACGTTCGTCGACTGCGGTTCTGTGCCAGGTGAGCGGCGCTTCGTGGCTGGCGCTCGAAGGCCGTGCCACCGTTGCCCGCTCAGCCGACGCCATTGCCGAAGGGGAGCAGCGCTACGCCGAGCGCTATCAGGCGCCGCGTCCCAACAATCACCGGGTCGTCATCGAGATCACCGTCGAGCGAATCCTCGGAAAAGGGGTCTCCTAATCCCGGCTCTGTTCGATCCGCGCGGCAGTGGTGTGGCGGAAAAGGGGTCTCCTAATCCCGGCTATTGTCTACCGGCCCTGTGTTCGCGGGGTTCGCGCGTCGCTTCCAGGCCGAAAGGCCCGTGGTTGCGCCAAGTATGACCAGGACGAGGATCGAAACGGTGTCGACGTTTACCCCGAAAACAGCAGATATTCAGCGTGCGTGGCTCGAAGTCGACGCCACCGACATGACCCTTGGTCGTCTGGCGACCGAAGTGGCCACCCGTCTGCGCGGGAAGCACAAGGCGATTTTCACGCCCCATGTCGACACTGGTGACCACGTGATCATCATCAACGCTGACAAGGTTGCCTTCGACACCAAGAAGGCCGATGCGACCTTTTACCACCGCTATTCCGGCTACCCGGGTGGCCTCCGCAGCCGCTCGTACACCGAGATGCTGGCCACCAAGCCCGACGAGCTCCTGCGCATCACCATCAAAGGCATGCTCCCGAAGAACTCGCTCGGACGCCAGATGATCAAGAAGCTGAAGGTCTATTCGGGCCCCACGCACCCCCATGGTGCCCAGGCCCCGACCAAGGTCGATTTCCCCCAGGCCCGCCGGGCCTCCTGAGCCGGAGCACGTTTATGTCCCTTCCTCTCGTCCAGGCCACCGGCCGCCGCAAGCGGGCCGTCGCCCGGGTCAGTGTCCGCATCGGCACCGGCATCATCGTCATCAACGACCGACCGATCATTGAGTACCTCCCCTCGGAGCTGCTACGCATGATCGCCACGGAGCCGCTCCGTCTCACCGAGACCCTCGAAGCGTTCGATATCAATGTCACCATGGACGGAGGCGGAGTGTCCGGTCAGGCTGGCGCCCTTCGTCTCGGCATCGCTCGTGCGCTGATCGAGCTCGATCCTGAGCGTCGTCCGGCCTTGAAGAAGGCCGGCTTTCTCACTCGTGATGATCGCAAGAAGGAATCGAAAAAGTACGGCCTCAAGAAGGCCCGTAAGGCACCGCAATACTCGAAGCGCTAATCCGCTTCTTGTAGTACCCGTGCCTACGACCCTCGGAGCGATTTTGCCCGAGGGTCGTTGTGCGTCACGGAGTCAGCCCACCCACGCACATTCGCCCGTGAGCAGCGAAGCAGCGCAGTGCGAAATGCAGAGTCCCTTGCCCGGAGTGCGTATGCACTCGGTCGTTTGAATCCGAGGTTGTCGTGGGTGTTCGTTTTGGTACCGACGGGGTGCGAGGTCTGGCCAACGTTGAGATAACTCCCGAACTGGCCATGGCCCTGGGCCGAGCGGCGTCTCGGGTCCTGGGCGGCGGCGCGTCGCATGCTCGGGTGATGGTCGGCGTCGATTCCCGACGGTCAGGGGCGATGCTCGCGGGCGCGCTTTCCGCCGGCATCGCGTCGGAGGGACTCGACGTGATCGACCTCGGTGTCGTGCCCACTCCCGCGGTGGCGCTGGCCGCGCAACGCGACAACGTCGTGGGCGCGATGATCTCGGCCTCGCATAACCCCTTCGCCGACAACGGCATCAAGTTTTTCGCCCCCGGTGGCGCCAAGCTGCTCGACGTCGTCGAAGCGGCCATCGAAGCCGAACTCCACGCGCTCCTGTCCGGCTCGACCATGATGGCTGCTCCCCCCACGGGCGATGGGGTCGGCCGCGTTCGGCGCCGCGCGGCCTACGTCATGACCTACGTCGACCACCTCGTCGCGGCGATCGGTGGGCGCCGTCTCGACGGGCTTCGGGTCGTGCTTGATACCGCCAACGGGGCCGCCTCGCAGGCCGCTCCGCTCGCCTTCCGGGCGTTGGGGGCCGAGGTCATCGTCATCCACGACACGCCCGACGGGACCAATATCAACGATCGGTGTGGCTCGACCCATCCCGAGTCGCTCCAAGTAGCGGTCCGCGAAAACGAGGCCGACGTCGGGTTTGCTTTTGATGGGGACGCCGACCGAATGCTCGCCGTGGACGCCTCCGCAACGGTTGTCGACGGGGATCAGATCCTGGCCATGCTCGCCGTCGACCGACGCGAGCGGGGACTGTTGCCCCACGACACGGTGGTCGTCACGGTCATGACCAACCTCGGCTTTCGTCTG
>JAYSTV010000666.1:0-1973 GCA_043719425.1 Acidimicrobiia bacterium
TCGGTGAGCGGGGAGTCAGTGAGACCGTCGTCGTGATCGAGACTCACGGCGAGAGGCGACGGGTCGGTCCCGGCGAACGGGTCGTCGATGGTGACCGGCTCGGTCCGCCGGACCAGCCGGGCGTGCCCCGGGACGTCAGTTGGAGCCGACAGCCGTTCGATCGTTTGGAGATCCTGGTCCGACGGCGTCGCCATCCCCGCTCTATCGGCGGATCGGCGACGCCGGTCAAGGGCTATTCCTCCCAGTTCCGCTTCGCGGTCGGGTCGTTCACCCGCTCGCGCGACGCGTTGATTTCACGCCACGCAGCCCGGGCGCCTTCAAATCCGGCGGTTGAGGACTTCTTGTCCGGTTCGAGCATCTTGTACACGTCGAAGAAGTGCTTGATCTCTTCCAACAGTTCTTCGGGCAGGTCACGCAGGTCCTCCACGCCTCGCCAGCGCGGCTCGCGAGGTGGAACACAGATGATCTTGGCATCGGGACCGGCTTCGTCTTGCATCCACATGACCCCGACCGGACGGGCTTCGACCCACACCCCGGGATACGTCGGGTCTTCCAGGAGGACCAGGGCGTCGAGGGCGTCGCCGTCTTCGCCCAGGGTGTCAGGGATGAAGCCGTAGTCGGCGGGATACACCGTGGCCGAGAACAGACGTCGGTCCAGGAAGATGTGTCCGGACTCGTGGTCAAGCTCGTACTTATTGCGTGAGCCGCGAGGGATCTCGATCGTGACGAAGACGTTGCCGTCTTTTGGAGTGCGTGCCATGTCACCAGTTCACACGCTGGAGGCCCGGACATGCGACTTCCAGTCTTTCCCCCAACAAACGAAGTGTGATTCGTGTGTCTGGCTTCCGATGTCGGCCGGGATCGCTAAGCTGTGACGGTCGTCTCATCACCTCGTTCGTCCCCCGGAGTTTCCATGTCGCCTTCGTCGTTCACCTGTGCCGCGGACATCGTGCGCACCTACGCGGCGGAGAAGCCCGACGCCGAAATGATCAAGTTTGGTGACATCAGCGTGAGCTGGAAACAGATGGACGATCGGTCGAGCCAAGTGGCGCAGGCGCTGATTGCGGCCGGTGTTGGCGCCCAGGAGCGGGTGGCGTTCTTGGAGAAGAACAGCCTTGAGTACTTCGAGGTGCTGTACGGGTGCTCAAAGTCCAACGTCGTCGACGTCTCGGTGAACTGGCGACTGGCACCCGCCGAGATCCTCTATACGGTCAACGATTCCGGTGCCAAGCTCCTGTTTGTCGGTGCGGACTTCTTCGCCGCCATCGAATCGATCGAGTCCGAACTCGCCAGCGTGCAGACGATCGTCGCCCTTGGTGAGCATCCGCGTTGGGTCAGCTACCACGCTTGGGTATCGGCCCAACGGCCGATCGATCCGGTGGTGCCGACGGCGATGAGCGACATTGCGTTCCAGCTCTACACCTCGGGGACCACGGGTTTGCCGAAAGGTGTCATGACTTCGAACGCCAACCTGTTCAAGCTCGTGGCCAACGTGCTCGGGCCATGGGGAATGGACGAAACGTCGAAAAACATCGCCACCATGCCGCTGTTTCACATCGGCGGCTCGGGTTGGGCGGTTGCCGGGCAGTACATCGGGGCTACCACGCTGCTGGTACGCGACCCGATGCCCAATGTGCTCCTTGACCTCATGGAGAAAGAGAAAGCGACCAACGCGTTCTTCGTACCAGCGCTACTGGCCTTCATGGCCCTCACGCCAGGCGCGTCTGATCGGGACTACTCGTCGATGCGCTCCGTCGTCTACGGCGCCTCGCCGATCACGAACGAGGTGTTGATGGGATCGATGGCCACGCTGAAGTGCCCGCACATTCAGGTGTACGGGATGACGGAGACGACCGGTGCCATCACGGAGCTGTCGCAAGAGGATCATGATCCGGCCGGGCCGCGGGCACATCTCTTGCGGAGCGCAGGCAAGCCCTATCCGTGGGTGGAGATGCAAATTGTCGACACCGATA
>JAYSTV010000667.1:0-1972 GCA_043719425.1 Acidimicrobiia bacterium
AGACGCACGCGCTCATGCTGACAGACGCATGGCCGGCGTTGCGCTGACGCTCACCTCCGATCGTCGAACGGAGGTGGATAGCCCTCATCCTTCCGAGCAACCTCTCTCGCGAGCGCTCGCCGCCGCGAGTTTGGTCGGGATGGGGGGACTTGAACCCCCGGCCTCCACGTCCCGAACGTGGCGCGCTACCAAGCTGCGCTACATCCCGTAGCAGTGACCGATGTTAGCGGGCGGTGGAGTCGGGCGTGGCCCGGTAATTGGTCGACGCGTCGCTCTGGACAAGCTTGTCGCGGAACGTTCCGCCGGCGAGGAGGGCGTTCGCCGCGCGGCGCGTTCGTAACGGATCGAGCGGCTTGAGGAGGTAGCCCTCGGCGGCGCACTGGCGGGCCATGAACGCGTCGGACGGGCGATCCAACAGGATCAGTACCGGAACGGCGAGGGTCCGTCCGCCGGAGACCTCGTTGTGGAGGTCATACGTGACGGCGAAGGCACCCATGTTGGAAATCTGCGAGTCGAGGACGACGAGATCGGGCGTCTCCTCGCCGACGGCGGCGCGCACGGCAGCCCCGTTGATGAGGCTGCGAAACGTGGTTCCTTCGGGCATCGAGGCCATGACCTCCTCGTGAATCCACGGGGCATCGGCAGCGATCAGGACGTGTGACACGGCGATCAGGCTACCGGGCGCACAGCTCAGCAGCGATGACGGCGAGGGCGTCGAGATCATGGACATCGCCGTCGGACAGAGCGACCTCGGTGATCGGCGTGTTGGCCCCAATGGCCTGGCGCAGCGGGGCGAGGACGGCTCGGTGGGCGTCGGCCCGGGCGTCGATCTCCGCGGCCCGCATGACGGCCGTTCGCAGTGGGCCGGGGCTGGTCGGGAGCGCCGGCATGGGTTCGACCTTGGCCTGCATGCGATTGGCGATTACGGCATCGACCTGCAGTCCGAGCTCACCCAACGCGCCAGCGAAGAAGACCGCTTCCTCGACGGTCTCCGCCCGCGGGCTGGTCACGAGAACCCACGCCGTCGCCTCGTTGCGAAGCAGGGCGAGCGAAGCCTGCGCTCGTTCGCGGAATCCTTCCTCCATGCCGTCGAAGGCGCGAAAGAACGCCACGGCGTCGCCGATGACCTCGGTGCCGACGACCTTGCCGAGGCCGGCGAGGGCGGCCTGCGCAGCCACGCCGACGACCCGTAGGCCGCGACGGGCCGGCGCCATCATGGCCCGGAAGACCCGGTTGTCGAGGAACCGGGTGAGGCGTTCGGGGGCGGCCAGGACATCGAGGGCGTTACGCGTCGGGGGCGTATCGACGATCACGCAGTCGAAGGGTTCGAGCAGCGTCCCATCGAGTCCACGAGGCCCGGTGACAAGTTCGTGGAGCTTCTCGACCGCCATGTATTCCTGGGTGCCCGAGAGGGCACCGGAAATGTTGCGATAGAGGCGGTTGGTGAGAATGCGTTCGGCTTGCTCGGCCGACGGCGCGTGGCGGCGAATGAGGTCGTCGAACGTGGCCGAGGCGTCGAGCATCATCGCCCAGAGCTCGCCCGTGCCCGACCCCGTGCCGGTGAGGGGCGACCACCACTTGGCCCGGCCGGGTGCGTCGACCGGGGGAAGGAGCACGCGCTGGGGCGCGTTGGCCAGCGCCGTTAGCCCGAACGCGTCGGCCAGACGCCGGGCGGGATCGATGGTGACCACGGCGACGCGTCGGCCCCCGTGCGCCGCGGCCAGGCCAAGGGCGGCCGCCATGGTGGTCTTGCCGACGCCTCCGGCGCCACACGTCACGATGACGCGACGGCTGGCGACCAACTCCGCAATGGTCATCGTCACGACGCGCCCGCCAACGATGCCAGCGACGCCAATGACGCGGTGAACGCGTCGGCCAGGGCCTCGAAGTCCAACGCCGCCAGCCGGGTTCCGGGTCGCTCCGGCAGCACAATCTGCGCCAACGGAAGGGCAACAGCGAGACGGGCCAACTG
>JAYSTV010000668.1:0-1969 GCA_043719425.1 Acidimicrobiia bacterium
GGGTGTGACAAAACGTTGGGTTCGTGGGCGCAGGTCCGCTTCGATGCTGATGACGTTGCCGAGTGGACACCACGGCAGGCCGAGGCCGGGTTGGTGGCGTTGGAACAAGTCCGCCGGTCGCTGGCAGCGGTGACCGCAATGTTGGTCAACCGGCTCGACGCCGGCCGTGACACCGCCGCGGCGGTGACCCGGGCCACTGGTGCGGCCGGGTCGGCGGCGCGGGAAATGGCAGCGGTCGCCAAAGTCGTCGGCGAACATTCTTTGGCGGGGGCGTTGTTGTCGGAAGGTGTCGTGTCGGCCGGACATCTCCGACCCCTCGCCTATCTGAAACCGGGCATGGCGGCCGAACTGCTACCCCAAGCCCGGGGGCTCAGTGTCGACGAGTTCGCCTGTCTCGTGGCCCGTCACCGGGTTAAAACTGAGTCGTCATCGTTGGCTGAGGAACAACACGCGTCACGTTCCGTCACGTTCTGCGAAAAACCGAACGGTTGTGTCAGTGCCACCATCGTTCTGCCGCCGGTGGCGGGTCACGAGTTCCGGAACACCTTGAACGAACTTTGTGACCAGGCGTGGCGGGCAGCGCACCCCGACCGGGCCGAAACGTTCGGTGGACACGACGACGAACCCCGAAACCGACGCCTCGCCGACGCCTTCGTCGGGTGGATGCGGTCCAAGACTGTGACTACCGGCAAACCGGTGTTCATCGTCCACGTCGAAGCCGAAACGCTGCACGCCACCATCGCCCCAGACATTCCGATCCCGATCGGTGAGGCGTTGGAAGTCATGGCCCGCGCTGAGCTGTACGCGGCGATACGTGACGGAACGAACCGGGCGGCCATGCAGTTCGGCCGGAACCGCCGTTACGCCTCACCACTACAAAAACTGGCGTTGATGCTGTTGCAACGGCGATGTATCTATCCCGGCTGCGACGCGTCGGCCCAACGATCCGATGTCCATCATTTGCGTGAATACGAACATGGCGGGCTGACCGATCTCGACAACGAAGCATTCCTTTGCGGACCGCACCACGCCCACGTCCATCTTCACAACATCACCCTGACCGAAACCGACAACGGCACCTGGACCATCAGCCCACCTGCCGACTGAATCGCACCTCCCCAACCGTTCCTAGACAACCGAAAACCGGCCGCGGCCGAGCAGCTAGTTGCGGCCTGTACCGGCTGCCCTCGAACGCACTACTTCGGCATCACGAAGATCATGACCTGGGTGGCGTGCGCCACCAGTTCTTTCGTCGACGGATCCCACAGGTCGACAACGGCACTGGCATATCCCTCGGTGGCCCGCACGATCCGCGCGTGGGCAAGGGTCCACTCGGAGCGCAGGGTGCCGAACACGTGAACGGTGAGGTCGGCACTCGGGGCGAACCAGGCAAGGTCGTCCACCACCGGGTCGAGCGCACCGGGCATCGAATCAGCCAGAACGAGGATGGCGGCCGGGTCGATCGTGCCGTCGCGAAGGATCGGTGGCTGGTCGAACCGGTACCAATCGAAGCTCTCGGCCGGACCGGGACGGACCGGCTCCCACGGGCGTCGGGGCAGCGACGGTCGCCCTTCCACGATCGTTGACCAAAACGGGGGCGGGGCTCCGTCGTAGTGGAAGTCGATCCCATCGGGTATCGGGTCACGCCAGCCCCAGCCCTCCAACGGGCCGGGAACCATCGGCATCACTCGTTCCACCACGTCGAAGCCGGGCCGGGTGGTACCGAACACCGCCGTGACCGTCAGCCCGGCGGTGGCGCCGGGACTCGTGATCGTGGCCAGGCATTGCGTGAGTGTCCGTCCCCGTCGTAGCACTCGAACGCTGATCTCGACCGGCCCGTCGGACACTGGCGCGGCGAATACCGACGTGACCGAACGGAGCGTCTGGTCCGAATCGTCGACGACGGTAGCCATTGCCCGGGCTGCCAGCGCTGTCACGAATCCACCTTGGGGCACCGTGGCCACGATCC
>JAYSTV010000669.1:0-1965 GCA_043719425.1 Acidimicrobiia bacterium
CATCGTCGTCGGAGTCGACAGGAGCCCACAGGCCCTCAAGGCCGCTCGAAAGGCGGCGGACATCGCGAAGGCGCTCGGCGCCGGGCTCCACATCGTTACGGCGATCATCAAGAACGACGCAACCCTGTCCGACTTCGACGCGGCCGAACAAGACCTTCACGCCATGGCCGCCGAGTTTCACGGCAGCATCGCCGTCTCGACGAATGCCGTGCAGGCGAATCCGGCTGAAGCGCTCTGCTCCGAAGCCGCTCGCCTGAACGCGTCGCTGATTGTTGTCGGTAACAAACGAATGCAGGGCGTGGCGCGTCTTGGGATCAGTGGCAGGCGCCGTCGCCAAAGAGGCACCATGCGACGTCTACATCGTCCACACCTGCGACTGAGAGCAAGCGGTCGGTCTGTGGCCTGACGGTCGAGCGCCAATCAGAGGGCTGACGCGTCGATGACCCCGAACACCTCGGCGCTAGCTGCATAGGCTTTCGCCGAGAGCCCCGTGGCGGGCAGCGGAGTGCGTTCTGGTCCAAGGACTGCTTCGAAAAATGCTGCGAACTCGGCGAGCGTGGCGTCTGAGCGATCGATACTGCGAAGCGTCCAATGGAACTCGGTCCGACCGTCGCCAAGATCGTGGAAGCTGAACGACTCTATGAAAGGAATGTTCGGTTGCAGAAAGGGGGGAAGCGGAGTCAAGCGAGATGTGAAGTACTCATACGGACGCCAATCGACGTACTCGCGGAGCGCGTCGCCGCCGACCGCGTGTGCGCAATGGCTCGATGCCCCGGCACCGAGTCTGCCCTGCTCGTTGGGGTGGAAGGTGACCGAGGTCTCGTTCACGTCCAGCGACCACTCTGCCCTCCGTCCCGGCTGCACGTAGTACTGCCACACCACCGGGGGCGGCGCTTCGAAGATGCGGCTCAACTCAAAGTCGGCGTCTTCGCTGGTGATCCTGACTCGCTGCGCATCGCGTCGCCGCTCGGCAACATCGGCAAGGTCTTGCACGAACCCCGTGACCTCTCCGAAGGAGTCGTAGGACTCGGAGTGAACGGGAAGCGTGAGCTCGTGCTGTCGTTGCGGGAAGCACTTCGCCGACATGAACGCGTAGGCCTTCGGCCCGCCCGATTCGATCACGGTGTTCTTCAACAACCGGTGAGCCAGGATCACCTCGGGCCCCGCCAGGTCGACTCGTCCGTCGTCGTCGCGGTCGACTATGAACTCGCCGAAGTGGACGATGAACTTCAGGCCGAGACCACCGATCGCCCGACACGCATCGCAGGCGCACGTCGTCGACCTGGTCATGTCGAGGAGACGGCTCGTGAAATCGAAATAGCACGACTCCACGAGCTCGAGGACTTGTTCGCCATCAGGGAACGCATCGGCCCCGGCGAAACAGAAGACCGCGTCGCCTTCGAGCTTCACGAAGCGCATCGGTGGCACAAGCCGTGAGCGGATCAACTTGGTGAGCTCGGTGACGATCGCGTGCGAGTGCTCGAGCTCGGTGCCGGTCAAGAACTTCGTGTATCCCGAGATGTCCGCGAGAAGCAGGTACCCGGACATTCTGCCGACATCAACGGGCATAGCTGCATCTCCTGCTTGGCGGGACCACGCCCGCAGCGTAGCTGGCCGACATTGCCTCTCCGCGGCTGTGACGGTTGCCCATCGCTGTCGGCGGCGTAGGTCCTATTGGGGCGTGGGTCTACGCGAGAGGTATCAATGTCAACGTTATGATGACAAATATGCCATCGAGTCGCGAGGAGCTCTTCCGGGTCAGCGAAGCCCGAAACGGGTGGTTTCGCACAGCCGATGCCGTTGAGGCGGGAGTGCCCCGCCAGCAACTCGCTCGATACGTCGCCAACGGAGTGCTGCGACGTTTGGCGCACGGGGTGTACCGCCTCCGAGATTTCCCCGCCCAGCCGTTCGAGGACGTGATCGGGGCTTGTCTTTGGGCCGGACCGGATGCCGTTGCGAGCCACG
>JAYSTV010000670.1:0-4759 GCA_043719425.1 Acidimicrobiia bacterium
AAGGCCGGATCGCCGTCGTGGCCCGGTGTCGTGCGTATCGAAACCCGCGCCGGCTATGAGCCGTCGGGGATGCAGAGTGCGTTCTTCTTCAGTCGTTCCGAAACGATCTGGGGTGGCACCGCCGAGATCCAACGCAACATCGTCGGCGAGCGAGTCCTCGGCCTGCCGAAGGAACCCAAGCCGAGCGCGAAGGCCGGGGTCTAGCCGACCGGCGCTACGAGAACGTCACGTCGACCCACTCACCCTCGCCGCAACTGCCGAGGGACCACGGACCAAAGTCGGTGCGGCGCAGCGCGTCGACGTGGTTGCCACACGCCGCCACCATTCGGCGCACCTGGTGATAGCGGCCCTCGGTGATCGAGATGGCAATCATCTGCGCGCTGAGCACTTCGATCGTGGCCGGGAGACACGGTTTGTCGTCGCCGTCGATGAGCAGCTCGCCGCTGGTGAGCATGGCCCCCATGGCCTCCTCGTAGGGAGAGGCCAGCGTGGCCTCGTAGCGCTTGACCACGTGGTGCTTCGGCGACGTGAGTCGATGGAGTAGCTGATGATCGTCGGTGAGGATCAACAGACCCGATGTGTCTTTGTCGAGACGCCCGACCGTCTCCAGTCTCGGGTTCCGGTATTCCCAGTGCGGCGGCACAAGATCATAGGCGCGCGTACCTTCTTCGGGCTCGTGGCTGCAGACCACGTCGACCGGTTTGTTGAGCATGACGAGCACGCCGTTTGGGTGGTCGAGGGGCACACCGTCGAGACACACGTCGGACGCCCTGGCCTTCATCGACGCGTCGGACACTCTCGTCCCGTCAACGGACACACGGCCCCCGCGGACCATCGGGATCACTTCGCGACGCGACCCGTAGCCGAGGTTGGCGAGCAGGCGATCGAGCCGCAGGAGCGGACCACTCATTGCGGTTCGCCGGTCGAGACGAGGATGATGGTTTCGCTGCCGATGACCTGAAACCCGAGGCCGAGAAAGGCTCGCAGTGATCGGGCGTTGCCGGGCGCCACGGCGGCGAACACGATCTCACCGTCGCCCAAAAGGCCGAGGCCATCAACGATGAGTGATCGTCCCCAGCCGCGCCCTTGGCCATCGGGAACGGCTTCCACACTGAGTTCCCGGCGACCGTCGAGGCCGTGGCCAAGGGTGACGAGGCCGCGCTCGTCGCCATAGACCGTGACGTTGCGCCGGATAGAGCGAGCGTGGCGAACGCGGTGATGCTCCTCCAGATCCGTACGTATGCATAGGGATAACGCGCCTCGCCCGGTGCCGCGCGCGAACAGGGTGGCATCGGTGACCCCGAACGAGGCCGGGCGGCCGCTGGCGAGAAGTTGCAAGACGGCGGGCGACGACGCCATGCCATAGCCATCGGCCCCGGCGGCGAGAACATCAACGGGGTCGGCGGTGGTGGCAACGAACGCGTGGCCCGTGAACGCGACCACGGCGTGCAACGTCGTGCCCGCGATTGGACCGTCGAAGCTGGGTACGAACGTGACGCCACCATCGACCGGCGGGAACCGACCGTGGGTGGCTTCGAGAAGCGCGTGAAGGATCACGACGGGAAGCGCAGGCGGATGGCGTGTGCGTGGGCCGGGAATCCTTCGTGGTCGGCCAACGAGATCACCGACGGAGCGAGCTCGCGGAGAGCCTCTTCGGTGCACGCCGCTACGGCGGTCCGCTTGAGAAACGCCTCGGCCGTGATACCGGAAGACACGTGGGCAAACCCACTCGTGGGCAACGATGCGGGACAGCCGAGCACGAAGTTGGCGGCGGAGAACGGTGTGTGCTGACCGATGAGGACCTCTCCGGCATGGCGGAGCATGGCAAGCACGCCGGCTGGCTCTTCGACGGCCAGCTGCAGATGCTCAGGGGCAAACATGTTTGCCACGTCGCACGCCTCTTCGATTGAGGACACGATCACGGCACCACCGTTCACGCCGAGCGACGAGCGCACCGCCTCGGCCCGTCGGGGAGGTAGGGCCATGATTTGCGCGCTTAGGTGTTTGGCGACGGTGTTGGCGAGCGCGTCGGATGTGGTGACCAGAACGACGGTCGAATCGGTGCCGTGTTCGGCCTCGATCATGAGATCGGCGGCGAGGCGGACCGGGTCAGCGGAGTCGTCGGCGATGACCATCGACTCGGTCGGCCCGAGGAGCATCATCGTGGTGCAACCGAATCGTTGGATCTCCACCTGCGCACACGTGACTGCGGGGGAGCCCGGACCGACCACTTTCACGGCCACCGGAATGCGTTCCGTGCCGAACGCTGCAGCGGCCACGCCAGCCGGCCCGTTGACGCGAAAGACGTTCCGCAGGCCGAGGCGGTCGGCCACCACGAGCGTGGCCGGATCAACCGCCCCGTTGCTCCCAGGAATCGGCGGAGTGATGACCGTGATGCTGGGGACCCCCGCAATCACGGCCGGAGCGCCGAGTTGCGCGAGCACACTCGGATACGACGCTTTCCCGGAGGGGCAGAACAGCGCCGCCGACGGGATCGGGGTGACTTTCTCTCCCAACGTGAGTCCGGGACGCGACTCGAACGACCAGTCCTGAGCGTTGCGGAGCATGACCTGTTCGTTGAATCGGGCGATGTTGACGATCATCACGTCGATGGCCGCAATCAGGCCTGAGTCGACCTGCAACGGCGCCGCGTCGAACTCGTCGTCGCTCACTCGGAGCTGGTCAGGTTCGACATCGACGCCGTCGAAGTCATGGAGGGCCCGGCACACGGCCTCGTCACCGTTGGCCCGCACGTCGTCGATGATCGCCAGGACCCCGCTCCGGAGCTTCGGGTCGAAAATCTCTCGGAGGCCACGTTGGAGCAGCAGCATCCGGTCCTCCGGCGTCATCGTGGACCAGGTCATCTTGCGCAACACCGAGGTACTCATCGCCCCCAGTCTCCTTCAGACCCGTTCGCTCGTCCGTCGGCGGATATGTTCTGGGTCACACCCTTCAGCATTTTTGTCCGAAGGTCGAAGAATACGTACTCATCACGCTGCGCTGCGCCTCTGCGCTGCGCTTTGCTGATCGCAACACCCGTTGGCAGGACCACACCGAACAAGTCGCTCAGCACATCACTGCGAAACAGACGGCGCACCGCCCGGTGCGCGCACGTGACCCCAAGGAGTCCCAAAATGAACATCGCCCGCACCGCCCAAGCGTTGGCCATCACGGCCGCCGCCGCCTTCGCCCTTTCCGGCTGCATCAAGCTCGACATGGACATGAAGGTCAAGGCCGACACGAAGATCGACGGCACGATGATCGTCGCCTTCAACGAAGAAGCCATGAAGTCGATGGAGGGCATGATGGACGGCCTCGGCGACAAGAAGTCCAAGACGCCGACGACCAAGGCCAAGTCCTTCGAGCAACAGACCAAGGATGGCGTGCGTGAGACGCAGGGCAAGCTACCGAAGGGCTCCTCCGCCAAGCTCTACAAGAAAGACGGATGGATTGGCCAGGAGATCAAGTTTTCCAACGTCGATGCCAACGTTGCTCTCGGGGCGGGCCTTGGGGCGGGAGCCACGACCGGATCCGCGTCGAGCACCGACACGCTGAAGGTCACCAAAAAGGGCAACACCTTGGAGCTCAATGGCTCATTCGATCTGGGCGGTGGCTCCGGAGATTCGTCGGGGGCCGACATGTCCGGGATGATGGGAGCCTCGAAGCCGGAACTGCGGATCAAGTTCAGCTTCCCGGGCAAGGTCACGAGTGCCAGCAAGGGCGGCAAGATCTCAGGGAACTCCGTCACATGGACGCCGAAGTTTGGGGAGAAGGTCATTCTCAAGGCCGTGGCGAACGCGGGCTGAATTGGCGTGGTCGACCTCACTTGCGGCGACCAACCAGCAGAGCGAACGCGAGCTGACATTGCTCCGTCGGCACGGCCTGTGATTGCATCGGGTCGTGCCGACAACTGAACTGGTCTACGACCCCCTGGTGGCGTCGTATCGGGCCGATCCGTATCCGATGTATGCGCGCTTTCGAACAGAGGCGCCGATCGTGTACTCGTCGAGTGGCCTCCAGGTGGTGTCGCGTCACGCCGACGTGTCGAAGGTTCTTCGGTCGCCCGACGTGAGTCGCGACATCGACGAGTCGGCCACCGACCTCACCAACGCTGAACGATCGGAGCGCGAGTTCCGACGCCAAAACCGCGCCGCCAAATCCATGCTGAACCTCGACGCACCCGACCACACGCGGTTGCGAGGACTGGTGACGAAGGCCTTCACCCCAAAGGCCATCGCCCAGCTCCGACCGCGCGTGCAGCAACTCGTCGATGACGCGCTTGATCCCGTTCTCGACTCCGGTCGGATCGAGCTCAACGAGGCGATGGCCTTCCCGCTGCCCTTCCAGGTCATCTCTGATCTCCTGGCCATGCCGACGGAACGCGCCGACGAGCTACGCGACTGGAGCCAGGCAATCACTCTCGCCCTCGAGCCGGCGGCCACCGCAACAGAGCTGATTGCCGCCGGCGCGGCCGTGCAGAACGTGATCGGCTTTCTCGTTCCGATCATCGAAGATCGCCGGAAGAACCTCGGAGATGATGTCCTAAGTGCGCTTATTGCCGTGGAGGAGGCGGGCGAGCGTCTGTCGCTGCCCGAGCTCATCTCGACGGTCGTGTTGCTCTATATCGCGGGCCACGAAACCACCGTCAACCTCATCGGCAACGGCGCGTTGGCCCTCGCCCAGAACCCGGCGCAGCGGGAGCTGTGGCGTTCGACTGGCGAGGCCCTCGATGGGAATGCCGTCGACGAGATGCTGCGCT